>NZ_JBGLRL010000022.1:0-62180 GCF_041402505.1 Aeromonas sp. S2(2024) | reverse complement strand
TTAGTTCGTGGTTAAACATGGGGATAGTCTGTTGGGTATTAGCTGGTCAAGGATGGCGATCATACCTCAGAAGCCGCGCCACGCCTCGCTCATATGAGGGGATGGTTAAGGATGCCGATGCCTGCCCCATTCCGGTCAAGGAGATCCTCTACCGCGCCGCCCACCGCGCCCAGGTTGTCACCACCCTGGTGGCCAATCAGGGGCTGCGGGTTCCCCCCTCTCCCTTCATCAAGACCCAGCAGGTGGAGAAGGGATTCGATGTGGCGGATCATGTCATTGCCCAGCAGGTGCAGCCCGGCGATCTGGTGATCACTGGCGACATTCCGCTTGCCTCCTGGGTCATCGATGCCGGCGGCGAGGCGCTCAATCCCCGTGGCGAGATCTACACCCGCGAGACCATTCAGGCCCGGCTCGGCATGCGCAACTTCATGGAAGAGCTGCGCTCGGCCGGGGTGCAGACCGGCGGCCCGGCCCCCTTCAATGCCGCCGACAAACAGCGCTTCGCCAATGCCCTCGACAAATGGCTGCTCAAGGGCAAGCTCAGCTGATGCCTCTCCCCGGCTTGCCGCAGGGGAGGCTCATTCATTCCCTTTTCGCTTAATTTTTTCTTAAGGCTTGTGGACTAACCTTGTGGCTGTTGACCCAACCACCCCAAGGAGCACACATGAAACTGACCCCTCTGTTGTTACTGATCCCCCTGCTGAGCGGCGCCGCTCTGGCCGACCCCCAGTGTACCCAGACCGACAAGAGCAAGTGGCTGAGCGAAGCAGATGCCCAACAGCAGATCAAGGCGATGGGCTACGACATCAAGAAGTTCAAGGTGACCAAGACCAGTTGCTACGAGATCTACGGCTGGGACAAGGACAAACGCAAGGTCGAGATCTACTTCGACCCGACCGATCTGAAGAAAGTGAAAGAAGAGATTGACGAATAACCCTGCCATGGGCTCGTCTGTCGCCGACCCCTTTGATGGAACCTTGCCATGACAACCCCGTCTGAAGTGAGAGTCTGGGATCCCCTTATCCGGGTGTTTCACTGGGCGACCGTGCTCCTCTGCCTACTCAACTTCTTCATCCTGGAAGAGGGCAGCAAGCCCCACAAATATGCCGGCTACGCGGTGGGCATCCTGCTCATCATCCGCCTGCTGTGGGGCATGGTCGGCCCCCATTACGCCCGTTTCGGCCAGTGGTGGCCGACGCCAGCCCGCATTCGTTATTACCTGCGCCAGCTGGCACAAGGTCGCCACCCCTATTACCTGGGCCACAACCCGGTCGGGGCTCTGATGATCTGGCTGCTGCTGCTGTCGCTGGTCGGTACCGTCGTCACAGGCTGGCTCACCACCTGGGATGCCTTCTGGGGTGAGGATTGGCTGGAGGAGTTGCACGGAACCATTGCCAACACCCTGATGGCCGCCGTCGGCGTCCATGCGGCTGTGGTGATCCTGACCGATCGTCTCACCCGCAGCGACCTGGTGCGCGCCATGGTACTGGGCAAAAAACGGGTACCCGCCGATGCCAAGGTGGAAGATCCGCGCAGCGAATGACCGGGCCGCCCCCGGCCCCGGTTTTTTGCTGCAATGGCCCGCGACACAGGAAAGATGCGCCGCCATGCCCCCGTGCTGACCATCACGACAGCCCCAAGGTACCTGCTGTTGCCCGTCACCAGCCCCTGATCCCCCACACATTCCTGCTGACGCCAGCCCTGGCCGACGCCAGCCCGTGACAACCCATACCCACAACGACGCCCGCGCCCCGCTGCAAACCGGGGGCAAGGATGCACTCATTATTGGCCACCTCAGCCACCGGTTGGGAGGCAGGCCCACTTTCGCCAGCCTACGGTTGTTCTGGCCCCTCAAGCACCGCGACCGGCGGCCGGGTCGTCCCAAAAACAAACCCCTGCCGAGGCAGGGGTTTGTCGTGGTGATGGCGAGGCGCGATCAGATCATCACACCGGCGATCACGGCGGAGAGCAGACTCACCAGGGTGGAGCCGTACACCAGCTTCAGACCGAAGCGGGAGACCATGTTGCCCTTCTCTTCATTCAGTGCCTTCACCGCACCGGCGATGATGCCGATGGAGCTGAAGTTGGCGAACGACACCATGAAGATGGAGAGGATGCCGACGGTGCGCGGGGAGAGCTCGGCAGCAATCTTGCCCAGATCCATCATGGCCACGAACTCGTTGGTCACCAGCTTGGTCGCCATGATGGAGCCGGCTTGCAGCGCTTCACCGCTCGGAATACCCAGGATCCAGGCGATCGGATAGAAGAGGTAGCCCATGACGTACTGGAAGTTGACGCCAAACGCCAGCTCGAACAGGTAGTTGACCAGGGCGATCAGGGCGATGAACCCCACCAGCATGGCCGCCACTATCACGGCAACGGAGAAACCGGCCATGATGTACTCCCCCAGCATCTCGAAGAAGTTCTCCTTCTTCGGAGTGTGGTGCTCGTCACCCTCGGCCAGCGCCTTGGCGTCGGTCACTGTATTGTCCGGCTCGTACGGGTTGATCAGGGACAGCACGATAAAGGTGCTGAACATGTTGAGCACCAGTGCGGCCACCACGTAACGGGGCTCGATCAGCTGCATGTAGGCACCGACGATGGACATGGAGACGGTGGACATGGCCGTCGCCGCCAGGGTGTACATCTGCTTCTCGTTCAGGTGCGGCAGTGTGTTCTTGAGCGCGATGAAGTTCTCGGACTGGCCGACGATCATCGAACTGATGGCGTTGAAGGACTCCAGCTTGCCCATGCCGTTGATCTTCGCCAGCACGGTACCGATGCCACGAATGACGATGGGCAGCAGACGAATGTACTGCAGGATGCCGATCAGCACCGAGATGAAGACGATGGGCATCAGCACCATCAGGAAGAAGGAGAAGGCCCCTTCGTTGACCAGGCCACCGAACACGAAGTCGGTACCCTGTTTGGCAAACTCCATCAACTTGGTGAAGCCGGCGGCGAAGCCACCCACCACAGCCAGACCCACTTCGGAGTTCAGCATGAACCAGGCCAACGCCAGTTCGACCACCAGCAGTTGGCCGATATAGCGCAGTTTAATCTGTTTCCAGTTGTGGCGGTTTGCCAGCAACGCCAGCGCGAGGACCATCACGAGTCCAAGCACAAAGTGAACGTATTCCATACCAGTAGCACCCAGTGAATTGTTATTTTTGACCGGCGCCATCATAAAGAATCGTATATTTAAAAATCAGATAGCCATCACAATCCGACTCAATAATATGTATGCGAGATAATACAAACGTTTTTAAATTAATTAAGCGGAAACGGGATATTAATCGCGCAACGAAAAATCAAAATAACCTTAAAAAACATTAATTTATATTTATGCTGATTGCAGCGGCAGTGCCGATCAATACTTCATTATCACTCCCGCAACATTCGTATTAAAATATTACTCATGTTTCAGCCATGATATTTAATCAACCAGAACAGAAAACGTTTACCCTTGATAAATAATTACCTGGATACCGTAAACATTCACCTCGAGCCATCCCCGTGGCACCTCTCTGTCGCCATGGCGACGGATGAGCCCACGTTGAGGTTGTGCTGGGTCAACCGTTCAAAAATCCGCCACATCCGGTGTCACATTCTGGTATGATGCGCGGCCTTAGCGTTCGCGCATCCCCGTTTTCTCCGAAATAGAGTCCTTTTGTGAACAACAGCGAATTTAGCAGCCTCAATCTCTCCCCCGCCCTGCAAGAGAACCTCACCAGCCTGGGCTATCTGCAGATGACCCCGATCCAGGCTCAGAGCCTGCCCCTGGTACTCGAAGGCAAAGACCTGATTGCCAAGGCAAAAACCGGCAGCGGCAAGACCGCCGCCTTCGCCCTCGGCCTGCTCTCCCGCCTCAACATCAACCGTGTCGACGTACAGGCCCTGGTGCTCTGTCCGACCCGCGAGCTGGCGGATCAGGTGGCCCAGGAGATCCGTCGTCTGGCCCGCGCCCTGCCGAACGTCAAGCTGGTGACCCTGTGTGGCGGCACCCCGACCGCACCGCAATCTGCCACCCTGGGCTTCGGTGCCCACATCGCCGTCGGCACTCCGGGCCGCATTCTCAAGCACCTGGAGCAGGGCACCCTGGAACTCTCCAGCCTGGAGACCCTGGTGCTGGACGAAGCGGATCGCATGCTGGACATGGGCTTTGGCGAAGACATCAACAGGGTCATCAGCTATGCACCCGAGCGCCGTCAGACCCTGCTGTTCTCCGCCACCTATCCGGAGGGGATCGCCCAGATGAGTCGCGGCGTGCAGCGCAACCCGGTCGAGGTAAGCGTGGAGTCCCTGCACGAGGGCAGTGCCATCGAACAGAAGCTGTATGAAGTGCCGGCCGGTCAGCGCCTCGACGCCCTCACCTGGCTGCTGAGCCACTATCAGCCGAGCTCCTGCGTGGTGTTCTGCAACACCAAGCGCGCCTGCAACGACGTGGCCGATCACCTGGCCGCCAAGGGCTTCTCGGCCCTGGCGCTGAACGGCGATCTGGAACAACGGGAACGGGATCAGGTGCTGGTACGCTTCGCCAACGGCAGCGCCACCATCCTGGTCGCGACCGACGTGGCGGCCCGTGGCCTCGACATCAAGGAGCTGGGCGCCGTCATCAACTACGAGCTGACCTATGACCCCGAGGTGCATGTGCACCGCATCGGCCGTACCGGTCGTGCCGGCCAGCAGGGCCTGGCCCTGAGCCTGTATCAGCCCAGCGAAGCGCAACGCGTCAACCTGATCGAGGAGTACCAGCAGGCCCCGATGCCGCTGGGTGATCTCGACAGCATAGGTCGTGAGATCAAGCCGATTGCACCGCAGATGGTGACTCTCTCCATCGATGCTGGCCGCAAGACCAAGGTGCGGGCCGGTGATATCCTGGGTGCGCTGACCGGCGAAGGCGGCATTGCCGGTGCCGACGTGGGTAAGATCCAGATCTCCGAGCAGTACTCCTACGTGGCAGTCAAGCGTCAGGTAGCGAGCGCCGCCCTCAAGCGACTGCAGGAAGGCAAGATCAAGGGGCGCAGCTACCGTGCCCGCAAACTGGGCTAAGGTTCTTTACAAGCCATTGGCCAGACCACAGGCGCCTGACAGGCGCCTGTTTCATATATTTGGATGCCGCCATGCGGCAAGACAGGCACCATGACCCAAGCAATCCAAACCGATGTGAGCTGCCAGAACTGTGAAGCCTGCTGCTGCCGTCTCGAAGTGATGCTCTTTACCGACACCGGCGTGCCGGATCGCTATGTACTCGATCGGGAAGGGGAGATCCCCGTGATGCGCCGGCTGGAAGATGGCTGGTGTGCGGCGCTCGACCGCAACACCATGATGTGCCGCATCTATGAGGTACGACCGCTGATCTGCCGTGAATTCGAGATGGGCGAGCCCGACTGCGTCGACGAACGGGACAAGTGGTTTATCAAGCTGGAATGAGACTGGCAGACAGAACAGCCTCGGGCTGTCGGGTCAGCTCACCGGTGTGACGTCGCCGCCGAGCCGCTCCCCCAACCAGTGGATGGCCGCAGCCTCCTGCTCGAAGTAACGCACCGCCCTGAACGGCAGATCGCTGAAGACCTGATCCGCCAGATAGCGTTTGAACCCACCCACCGCCACCACCGCCAGAAAGGCGCAGCCATTGGCGGTACACCAGCCAAACTGACGACGAAACCGCGCCAGCACCTCGGGACCGGCGGCTTCGAACTCGGTCGCCACCTCGACAATACCCCAGGGCGCATCGCGCAATCCTGCGATCTGCTGGCTGAACGCCGCCTCATAGGCCATGGCGCCCGCCAGATTGAAAGGGCCGCTCGGGCGGCAAATCAGCACCTGCCCCTGTCGCTGCATCTCGAAATGACCGTGTGGTTGCAAGTGCACGCCCCCTCCTCCCATGCGTTTTTCGCCGCGCCGGCGCCGCCTGATGTTGCAACAAGGTAAGGATTTATCTACAGAAAGTCCATGCCACCCCGCATGGCCAAGCCCTTGCTCCACCACCGGATCGCCCATGACTGGCATGGCGACCACGCCAGTATGGATTGGTCTCCCCTCCCGCCATGTTCTGTTGCAGTTAATAAAACGTTGCTGCTATCATCCGCGCCGCCACCAACATTCCACCAACTGAAATGTTGGTCATTGACACAAGGATCAGAGATGAAAAACCGGGACTCGAGTCACTACCAGCGGATCTGGCGCTGGCATTTCTATGCCGGTCTCTTCGTCGCTCCCTTTCTGATCCTGCTCTCTCTCACCGGCATCCTGTATCTGTACAAACCCCAGCTCGACAACCTGCTGTACCCCGAGCTGATGAAGGTAACCCCCGCCACCCAGACCCTGAGCGCCGATCAACTGCTGGCCAAGGCGACGATCGCCATGCCCGATGCCAGCCTGCGCAAATACCTGCCCCCCGCGGCCACTGACGCGAGCGCCCAGCTCGTCGTCAACCAGGGGGATCGCGAGCTGACCCTGTTCATGGATCCCGCCAGCGGCGCCCTGCTAGGCACCATGGACAACAAGTGGAACCTGCAGGCGGTGGCCCGCGCCCTGCATGCGGAACTGCTGCTCGGCACCACGGGGGATCGCCTGATCGAGCTGGCCGCCGGTTGGGGAATCGTGCTGCTCATCAGCGGCCTTTATCTCTGGTGGCCCCGCAAGGGGCCCGGTGTGGGTGGCATCCTCTGGCCCAGAATGCACCAGCGCGGCCGCCTCTGGTGGCGGGATCTGCACGCCGTGGTCGGCTTCTGGGGCGCGGGTTTCCTGCTGTTGCTGTTACTGAGCGGCATGACCTGGACCGGTTTCTGGGGCGATCAGTTTGCCGCCGTCTGGAACCGCTTCCCGGCCGCCATGTGGAACGAGGTACCGAAATCCGCTCCTCTCGCCCGCACCCTCAACCATGCCCATGAACAGACGGTCCCCTGGGCCGTCGAGAGCACTCCCATGCCGAGCTCGCAGCCGGTTCCGGAAAGTCATGATCACAGCGCCATGAACCATGGCGGAGAGCACGACGGCATGGTCATGGCCAGCCACCGCATCCCCCTGCAACGGGTGGTGGAGATCGCCACCGAACGTCGGGTTCACCCGGGTTACAGCATCACGCCGCCGGCCGGTGACACCGGCGTCTACACCATAGCCCTGTTCGCCGACGATCCGCGCAACGACGCCACCCTGCACATCGATCAATACAGCGGCAAGGTGCTGGCCGACGTGCGCTGGCAGGATTACGGTCCGGTCGCCAAGACGGTGGAAACCGGCGTCATGCTGCACACCGGCAAGCTCTACGGCTGGCCCCACCAGCTCGTCATGCTGCTCATCTGCCTGATGGTGCTGGCCAGCTCGGTGAGCGGGCTCTGGATCTGGTGGAGCCGCCGTCCCCGGGGCAGACTCGCCGCCCCGCCGCTGCCTGCCAAGCTGCCTCCCATGCGCGGTGCCATCGCAGTGCTGGTGCTGCTCGGGATCTGCTTCCCGCTGGTGGGCGCCTCCATGCTGGTCATCTGGTTGCTGGACTGCCTCTTCTTCGCTCGCCGCACGGCCGTGGCACCCGCCAACTGAGATCACTCCCCTGCGATGGCGACAAACAACCAGAAGGGCCCCTCATCCGGAGCCCTTCTGGTCTCTTCCCCGCCCTATCTCATCGCCTCGACCAGTGCGATGATCTTCCGTGCCTTCTCGAAGTGGTCGAGTCTGTGGGTCTGGATCCACCAGGTCGCCGCCTCCATCAACAGCTCGGGGTCGTCGTTCCTGTTGGCGAAAAAGGCATAGAAGGAGACACCCACTCCCTCCCCCTTCCGGGCAATTTTCTGGTGGCAGACCTGGATGATTTTCTGCTTGAGCGAGTCGCGCATGGTGACGTTCCTGCCTGATGAGTGAAATGGCGGACAGCATACCTCAGCCTGCAAAAAGGGCTCCCATTCGGGAGCCCTTTGCATGACCGATAGCATGCCACTGGGTCAGGAGAGGGCCAGCCCCGCTGAGAGCAGCAGGCTGAACAGGAAGGCGCTGATGGCGGTCTTCTTGAGGGCGCCGGTCAACACCTCGCCATCGAGGCTCTCCCGCAGGGTACGGGCGGCATCGGTGAGCGGCTTCATGGCGGGCAGGAAGATCCAGGGCCAGACGCTCGCGGGCTGAGTCAGCAGGAAGGCGATGGTGGCCAGCAGCGCTGCCCCCAGCAGCCCCCAGTGATAGGCGATGGCGCGATGGCGGCCAAGCCGCACCGCCAGGGTGATCTTGCCGCTGGCGGCGTCCGTCTCGATGTCCCGCACGTTGTTGATGTTGAGCACGGCGGTCGCCAGCAGGCCGCAGGCGGTGGCAGGCAGCAACAGGTCCCACTCCAGGCTATGGGTGAACAGGTAGTAGGAGCCGAGCACCCCCAGCAGGCCGAAGAACAGGAATACCGAGATGTCCCCGAACCCCCGATAGCCATAAGGAGTCTTGCCCACCGTGTAGGTGATGGCCGCGACGATGGCCGCCCCCCCCAGCAGGATGAACGTCAGGATCTGCTGCCAGGCCTCCCCGAAGGCGCAGACCAGCAGGGAGAGCCCACTCACCACGGCCGCCAGCGCGGTCAATCCCATGGCCACGCACATCTGGTGACGGGTGATGAGGCCGGAGACCACGGCGCGCTGGGGCCCAATCCGCTCCCCGTTGTCGGCACCGGAGACCGCATCACCATAGTCATTGGCCAGGTTGGAGAGGATCTGCAGCAGGATGGCGGTCAAAAGAGAGAGACCCATGATGGCGCCGTCGAAGGCTCCCCGGCTGGCTGCGAGCCCCGAGCCCAGCAAAATGGAGGAGCACGCCAGAGGCAGTGTTCGCAAACGCGCCGCCAGCAACCAAACAGAGAAGGTATTTGTCATATTGTGATGGCCAAACAATCAGATATTGATCGTGTTAAGGGTTATCGAACCGGATTTCGGTATACTTGGCCCCTAGGGAGGTAGCTCCCCGGGCGATTTACATGGAAGAATGGGCAGATAATATATAGGAAATCATCGCCCTTTGGCATCAACCTGCGCCATCCTCCCCCGGAGCGATTGCGACTATCCGGCTCAGACAAGACATCCATGTTGGCTCAGACCCATCTCAAGCAACAACTGGACGCCCTGCGTCACAGCACTGTCAGCGGTTTCGTGCGGCTGCGCGTGGCGGCCAACGTCGACCTCTTCCCGGGCTGGCTGGCGGCGCAGACCCTCTACCCCCGCATCTATTGGCAGGCCCGTGGCCCCAAGAGCCCGGAGTATGTGGCGCTCGGCGCCATCCACGAGCTGACCCGGCCAGAGGATATCCAGCGAGTCTGCGATCTCGCCAATACGAGCAGTGAAGACAGCCCCCGCTACTACGGCGGCCTGGCGTTCGATCCGGCACAGCCCGGCTGGCAGGGGTTCGGTCCCTGCCGCTTCGTGCTGCCCCGTATCGAGCTGGTACGCCGTGGGGAGTGCATCAGTCTCTGCCTCAATCTCTGGTTGCCCGCTCAGGATAAGGTGCACGAGTTCGATGCAGAGCTGCAGGCGGCCGAGGCCGCCCTCGACGCCCTGCAACCGGAAGCGCCCCTGCCCACGCTGCAAAAACGGTCGTGGCAGCGCCGGGATGTCCCGGGCCCGGCCCAGTGGCAACGCCTGGTAGAGCGGGTGACGGACCCCGCCTTTCAGGCCCACACCCCCAAGGTGGTGCTGTCGCGGGAGAGCCTGCTCGAAAGCGAGGAGAGCATTCCCCCCCTCTGCCCCTGGTCCCTGCTGACCCAGTGGGCCCGTCACGCTCAGGAGTGCTTCCACTTCGGCTTCCAGTTCTCCCCCGAGCAGAGCTTCATCGCCTGCTCCCCCGAGCGCCTCTATCGCCGGGAGCAGTGCCACCTCTTCACCGAGGCACTGGCGGGCACCATTCGCCGTTCCGGGGACGAGGCGACCGACGCGGCCCTGGCCGCCGAGCTGCTGGCAGACAGCAAGAACCGGCTGGAAAACCGGCTGGTACACGCCGACATCCTCAGCCGACTGGCGCCGCTCACCACTGACGCCACCCTGACCGAGCCGCGCATCCTGAAACTGCGGCTGCTGCAGCACCTCAAGTGCGACATCGAGGCCGAGCTCAAACCCGGCGTGTGCGACTGGCAACTGCTGGCCGCCCTGCACCCGACCCCGGCGGTGGGCGGTGCCCCCCGCGAGGCGGCGCTCGCCTTTATCCGCGAGAGCGAACCCTATGATCGCGGCTGGTACGCTGGCGCCTGCGGCATGCTGAGCCGGGAGACCTCGGAGTTCTCGGTTGCCATCCGCAGCGCCCGCATCACGGCGCAGGGCATCAGCCTGTTTGCCGGCGCCGGCATAGTGGCAGGCTCGGAGCCCACCGCCGAATGGGCCGAACTCGACAACAAGATCGCCAACGTGCTCTCCCTGCTGGGATAGCGTTTTTCATCGACCCCTCACCGCGAGAGCCTTATGCCCGCCAGCCAATTGCCTGAGCACCGAGCGTTTGCCAGCCAGCATGCCACCTTCAATCACGTCTGGTCTTCCCTCCTGCTGGAAGAGCTCCATCGCCTCGGCGTGCGCGACATAGCGCTGGCCTCCGGCTCCCGCTCGGCCCCGCTCACCATGGCTGCCGCCGCCCACCCCGGCTTTCGCCGTCATCTCCACTTCGACGAGCGCGGCCTCGGGTTCATGGCGCTGGGGCTGGCCAAGGGAAGCGGTCGACCGGTGGCGGTGATCATGACCTCGGGCACCGCGGTGGCGAACCTCTGGCCCGCCGTGGCCGAAGCGCAGCTGACCGGTGTGCCGCTCATCATCCTCTCCGCCGACAGGCCCCCCGAACTCATCGACAACGGCGCCAACCAGGCCATCGATCAGCAGGGGATCTTCGGGCGCTACCCCGTCCATCAGCAGAATCTGCCGAGCCCCACCCCCAGTATTCCGGCCGCCTTCGTGCTGAGCTCGGTGGATCAGGCGCTGGCTAAACAGGCACTGACCCCGGGGCCGGTGCACTTCAACTGCATGTATCCCGAGCCCCTCTATCCCGGCGAGGCGTACCTGGACTTTTCCGACTACCTGGCGCCGCTCGGTGACTGGCTCCATTCAAGCGAGCCCTGGAGCCCCTGGCTGCAGGGCGAACAACACTGCCCACACCAGCCCGACTGGGACGAGCTGCAGGGCAAACGCGGCGTCATCATCGCCGGCCGCATTCAGGATCCGGCCGAAGCGCAGAGGGTGGCCCAGCTGGCGGAGCGCCTCGGCTGGCCATTGCTGGCGGACTTGCAGAGCCAGATCCGCTTCGACAGCCGCAATCTCATCCACATGGATCTCGCCCTGCAAAACAGCAGCTTCGTGACCGAGCTGGCCCGGGCCGAGGTGTTGTTGCAGTTCGGTGCCCGCCTCATCTCCAAGCGGCTCGGGCAGTTCATCAAGCAGCACCCCTGGCAGGATTACTGGCTGGTAGACCCGCAACCGGCCAGGCTGGATCCGGACTACCGGCTGCGTCGCCGGCTGGTGTGTACACCCAGAGCCTTTGCCACGGCTCATCCGGTGAACCATCGCCATCTGCCCTGGCACCGGCTGGCGGAACGCCAGCAGGGCATCAGCCAGCAGGTGCGCAGCGCCTGCGATCGCTTCTCCGAACTCGGGGTCTGCCATCGGCTGAACCGGCTCATCCAGGGCCAGCTGTTTGTCGGCAACAGCATGCCGGCCCGGCTGATGGACATGCTTGGCGAAACCGGCACGGGCCCCAGCAGGGTGATGACCAACCGCGGCGCCTCCGGCATCGATGGCCTGATCGCCACAGCCTTCGGTTTCTCCCTGTCGAGGGATGAGCCGACCACCCTGCTGCTCGGCGATCTCAGCGCTCTGCACGATCTCAACAGCCTGGCCCTGCTTGGCAAGGGGAGCCGGCCCCTGGTGGTGATCCTGCTCAACAACGACGGCGGCAGCATCTTCCGCATGCTGCCGGTACCGACCAGGGACTCGCTGCTGGAGACCTACTACTGCCTGCCCCACGGCCTGCATTTCGAGCACGCCGCCGCCATGTTCGGCCTGAACTATCGGGCACCGACCACCCTCGACGAATTTGAACGGGACTACGCCACCGCGCTGAAAACCGGGGCAACCCTGATTGAAATCAAGGTGCCGAGCAACGAGGTAGCCGAGGATCTCAAGGCACTGGGAAGCGTAATCCGTGGCAGCTAGTGCCGACCAGCCGACGCTGGTGCTGCTGCACGGCCTGCTCGGCGATGCCGACGACTGGCGGCCGGTGATCGCAGCCCTGCCGGAGATCGAATGCCACGCGCTGGATCTGCCTGGCCACGGCCGCAGCAAGGCGCGGCGGGTGACCGGCTTCGAGCAGGCCCATGAGTGGCTCTGTGAGGAGCTAGCCGCACGGGATATCGAGCACTACCGGCTGGCAGGCTATTCCCTGGGGGGGCGGCTCGCCCTCTATCATGCCAGCCAGTCCCCCGCCGGGTTGCAGGCGATCTTGCTGGAGAACTGCCATCCGGGCCTGCCGGTGGCCGAGCGCGCCGCCCGGCTCGCCCACGATGAGGGCTGGGCCCGGCGCTTCGAGCAGGAACCCCTGCCCCTGGTACTGGCGGACTGGTACCGGCAGGGGGTGTTCGCCGATCTCGACGAGACCGCCCGTGCCCGCCAGGCAGCCCGCCGTCTGGGCAACGAGGGCCCTGCCATCGCGACCATGCTGCGCGCCACATCGCTGGCCAAACAGCCGGATCTCGTCCCCTGGCTGAGCCATACCCGATTGCCGGTGCGCTGGATCTCCGGCAGCAGGGATCACAAATTCCATCGCCTGGCTTGCCAGCTGGTCAAGCAAGGCTGCAATATCAATCACTTGGCTTTGGATGGCGGGCACAACCTGCACGCCAGCCAGCCCGACACCTTTGCCCGGCTCCTGCGGGAGTGGGTCAACCAACCAGAAGAGAAGAGTCATGACTGACGCAATGACGGAAGCGCAACCCCATGCAACCGTCGCCCCTGACAGGATTGCCCGGCTGACTGCTACCACACCAGAAGGAAAACACCATGATTGAGGCAATGACGGAAGCGGAACTGTACGCTCCCATTGAGTGGCAGGATTGCTCCGCCGGTTACGAGGACATCCTCTATCACAAGTCCCTGGATGGCATTGCCAAGATCACCATCAACCGTCCCCAGGTGCGCAACGCCTTCCGCCCCCGCACCGTGAAAGAGATGCTGCAGGCCCTGGCCGATGCCCGTTATGACGATCATATCGGTACCATCATCCTCACCGGTTTTGGCGAGAAGGCCTTCTGCGCCGGTGGCGACCAGAAGATCCGCGGCGACTACGGTGGATACCGTGACGACGAGGGCACTCACCACCTCAACGTGCTCGACTTCCAGCGCGACATCCGCACCTGCCCGAAACCCGTGGTCGCCATGGTGGCCGGGTATGCAGTCGGGGGCGGCCACGTGCTGCACATGATGTGCGACCTGACCATCGCCGCCGACAACGCCCAGTTCGGCCAGACCGGTCCGAAAGTCGGCTCCTTCGACGGCGGCTGGGGCGCCTCCTACATGGCCCGCATCGTCGGTCAGAAGAAGGCACGCGAGATCTGGTTCCTGTGCCGCATGTACGATGCCCAACAAGCGCTCGATATGGGGCTGGTCAACACCGTCGTCCCCCTGGCCGAGCTTGAGCGGGAAACCGTGCGCTGGTGCCGTGAGATGCTGCAAAACAGCCCCATGGCGCTGCGTTGTCTGAAGGCTGCCCTCAACGCCGACTGCGACGGCCAGGCCGGCTTGCAGGAGCTGGCGGGCAATGCCACCATGCTGTTCTACATGACCGAAGAGGGTCAGGAAGGGCGTAACGCGTTCAACGAGAAGCGCCGTCCCGACTTCTCCAAATACAAACGGAATCCCTGATGACACTCGCCCTCTATCGCTACCAACTGCCCTTTACCCAGCCCCTGACCTTTCACGGCAAGGTGGAGGTGGCGCGAGAGGGCCTGTTGGTGCGCATTGGCGACGGCTGGGGGGAGATAGCCCCCCTGCCCGGCTTCTCCAGAGAGAGCCTGGCCGAGGCGCAAACCGAGAGCCTCGCCTGCCTGGCGCAACTGGCCCGGGGGCAGACCATGGCCCCCCGGCTGCCCTCGGTGCAATTTGGTCTGGACTGTGCGCGGCGGGTCTGGCCGGAACAAACGGCGGCACTGCCCGACCCCTATCCCCTCATTCAGGGCTCCCCCCAGGAGCTGCTCAAGAACTGGAAGCAGTGGCTGCACGAGACACCCCTCAAGGCCAAGCTGAAGGTGGCTCGCTACCCCATGCGGGACGAGCTGGCGCTGATCCGCCTGCTGCTCGACAGGCGCCCCAATCTCAAGCTGGTGCTGGATGCGAACCAGGGCTGGACCCGCGAGGAGGCCTGGGCCTTCTGCGGTCACCTGGATCCGAACCGGATCGAATACCTGGAAGATCTGTGCGCCGACTTCGCCGACATCGCCTTCGTCGCCAGTCGTACCGGTATGCCGGTGGCCCTCGACGAATTGCTGGCCCAGGGCAAGTCCTGGGAACCCATACCCCAGCTGAAAGCCCTGGTGCTCAAGCCGACCCTGCTCGGTTCCCTGGCCAACAACGAGGCCCTGGTGGCCCGTGCCCGCGAGCTTAAGCTGAAGGTGATCGTCTCCTCCTGTTTCGAGTCCGGTATCGGCCTCGGTCAGCTCGCCCGCCTCGCGGGGGAGTGGGCGCCGGATCAGGCCCCCGGGCTGGACACCCGACGCTGGCTGGCAAGGGATCTGCTGGACAAACAGGGTCAACCCGACCCAAGTCTGATGGAACCTCTGTTTCACCGTGACTGAAGGAGCCCCCATGCCGCCCGCCCGTGCAGCTGATGCCTCACTGGCAGCCTGCCCGGTGCGCCACTGGGCACAGGCGGCCCCCGAGCGCATCGCCATCCACGGCCACATCTCTCTCACCTATCGGCAGCTGGATACTCGGCTAAACGGCCTGTGCCAACAGCTGGCACAGGCAGGATTGAAGCCGGGTGATCGCCTCACCGCCGTGGTGCGCGGCGCCCTGGAGGATGTGCTGCTGGCCTGGGCCTGCGTGCGCAGCGGCCTCGTCTTCTGCCCGCTCAATCCCGCCTTCCCCCTCGTCAGACAGGCCGAGCTGGCGCGACAACTCGAGGTGGTCGCCTGCTGGTCGGCGGGAGAGATGCCACCCGGCCCTTGGCGGCGGCTGCAACTGGAGTTCGAGGCCGAGGGGGAGCCCCCCCCCGAGCCTCTGTGGCTGGATCCCAACCGGCCGAGCAACATGATCCTCACCTCGGGATCCAGCGGCAGCCCCAAGGCCGTGGTGCACCGCCTCGCCAACCACCTCGCCTCGGCCCGGGGCTCGACCACCCTGATCCCCCTCGATGGCGACTGCGGCTGGCTGCTCTCCCTGCCGCTGTTCCACGTGGGTGGCTACGCCATCCTGTTCCGGGTCTTCCTGGCGGGGGCCAGCCTGGTGCTGGACGATCGCACCCAGCCCCTCAAGGAGCGGCTCGAGCGCCAGCCCATCACGCATCTCTCGCTGGTGCCGACCCAGCTCTGGCGCCTGCTGGCGCAAGGCTTCGACCCCGCTCGCACCCGCTTGCGCGAGCTGCTGCTCGGCGGCGCCGCCATCCCTGAGCCCCTGGTCAACCAGCTCAAGGCCCTGGGGTTCACCCCCAAGTCGAGCTATGGCCTCTCCGAGATGGCCAGCCAGGTCTGCACCGGCCAGCCTGCCGGTGCCGGGGTAGTGGGCAAGCCCCTGCCCGGGCGGGAGGTCTGCATACGGCAGGGGGAGATCTGCGTGCGCGGCGATACCCTGTTTGCCGGCTATTTCCAGGCCGGAGCGCTGGTGCTGCCGCTGGATGAGGAGGGCTGGTTCCACACCCGGGACAAGGGTCACTTCACCCCGGACGGCGAGCTGGTGGTGGAGGGGCGGCTCGACAACCTCTTCATCTCGGGAGGGGAAAACATCCAGCCCGAGACCATAGAGCAGCGCCTTGTGGATCACCCCGCCGTGGCCCAGGCCCTGGTGGTGCCCATCCCCAGCGCACAGTGGGGGCAGCGACCCGCAGCCTTTATCGACTGGCACGGAGAACCTGTTCCCCACGCCGAGCTGGCCGCCTGGATCAGAGCAACACTGCCCGGCTTTATGGTGCCGGATCGCTGGCTGTCCTGGCCTGATCTGACTGGCAGCCTGAAACCCTCCCGCACCCTGCTCGCCCGTACCCTGCGGCAAGAGGAGTGACGTAGCCCCCCATATGGGGCTGAGTCCTTGCTATCAACACAGTCCCTTTTGGGGCTGTTTTTATGTTGTTTCCTCCCGAATACATGGTTCCTCGGCGCCATCTGGCGCGTTGATATTCTTTTGGAGCCCAATACCCTGTCTGGTCCCCACGTCACTCCATCCACCAAAGGGATCATGATGAATCACCTCTCTACCCGGCTGCTGCTCCTGGCAGCCCCCGGCCTGCTCGCCACCTCGGCGCTGGCCAGCTACTCCCCCGACTGGCAACAGTATCAACTCATGGGCGAAGCCAGCCGTCAGCTGGGGGATCGTCTCACCGAAGTGACCTACGAGCTGAGCGCCCGCAGCACCGACGCCCCCTATCAGCAGCTGAGGGTGTATCGCCGCTTCGACTGGCGCGAGGCCAACCTGGCGGCCCTGGCAGAGCGGCAGTGTGGTGAACCGCAACTCAAGATCGAGCAGGGCTGGCAGATCCGCTACCTCAGCTGTGAAGAGGTGGTGCCGGCCGGCAAGGCCGTCCCGGCCAGCAGCTATGACTTTGGCTACGGCATGAAGCAGGGCCGCTGGGAGCCACTGGCAGGCACCCCGACCGCACCGCGTCAGGATCGTCTGCCGCTGGCGGAGCGGGTCATCCTGGGTCACAGCGAGCAGGAGCTGGATCGCTGCGAGCTCAACGCCGAAGGTCGCTGTGCCGATCAGGCATGGCAGTACCAGCCCCGAGACTGGCAGCAGTTGAAGGTGCTGGAAGAGACCCCCAACGAACGGGATGGCAAGCTCGAGCAGATCTTCTTCCGCCTGCAACCCATCGCAGGCAGCCAGGCCGCCCGTCAGGTGAGCGAGCTGCACGTCTGGCGCCAGTACAGCTGGCAGCTGGACGAGACCAAGACACAGCAGGAGTGCGATGAGCCCCAGACCCGCCAGGAAGGGGACAAGACCATCAGCTACCGGGTTTGCCGCCAGACCCTGCCCGCCGGCAGCGAGGTACAGGTAGTACTGAAAGACACCGGCTATCAATACCCGGTCGGTGGCAGCGAATGGCAGACACTGCCGGAAACCGACGAGTGGCAGGAGAGTCGGGTGCTCAATCGCCCCATCGTGCTGGCCAGCAAGGAGGAGCAGCTCGACTGCCGCCGCGCCGATGGTCGCGCCTGCTCCGAGCCGGAACAACCGGGCACGGATCTGCTAGATGCCGACGCCGCCAGGATAGTGCAGGATGCCAGCGGCCAGCCCGCTCCCGTCTGGCAGGAGAACTATGGCCACGATGACACCAAGCTGCTGGCCGTATCCCGTGGTATCCAGAGCCTGCTGGCGGCCAATCAGCCCGCCCATCCGGCCATGAAGCTGCTGCTGGAATACGTGCGCGCCCACAACTATCACAACCATGGCAAACACAAGGAAGACGGCCCGGCCGCCGCCGAGGCACTGGCCGAGGCGCTGACCGCGCTCGGCGCCCATCCGCTGCTCTACCCGGAGCAGGCCAGCGATGAGGTGGGAGCCGTCATGGGCGCCTGGAGCATAGCCCTGCATGGCCAGTTCAAGAGCCCGGCGGTGCAGAGCCGGTTTGGCACCCTGCTCGGCCAGCTCAACCAGATGCTGGCCTACAGCACACAGCATGCCAGCGAGATCAACGGTCAGCATGCCTGGGCCACCGGTCTGTTCGATCTGCTCAACTTCCTCGA
This sequence comes from Aeromonas sp. S2(2024), assembly GCF_041402505.1. Taxonomy (NCBI): domain Bacteria; kingdom Pseudomonadati; phylum Pseudomonadota; class Gammaproteobacteria; order Aeromonadales; family Aeromonadaceae; genus Aeromonas; species Aeromonas sp. S2(2024). The sequence continues at coordinate 44,296 of NZ_JBGLRL010000022.1, read as the reverse complement.
CTTCGCCAGCGACCATAGCGACGCCTTCGCCGCCGACTTCCGCCAGCAGGATGGCGAGCTGCGCAAACAGCTGCACGCCCTCGGCATGAGCGAGCTGTCGCTGTGGCAAGGACGGGATGGCAAGGATCTGTTCCTGCTCAACAACGTGCTGGATGCCTACACCCGCCTCTATCGGGTCACCCGCTATACCCGTCCGGACGAGAGCGAAGGCTATCGCACCCTGCTGGATGGCTCAGTCATCGAGCTCATCCGTCATCACGGCCTGATCCCGGGTGGCCAGCAGAGCCAGGATCTGCTGGAAGAGATGTCACTGACCCTCTCCACCTACTACCTGACCTACACGGATCGCACCAGCGAGGCCTGCATCAGCGGTGACTTTGCCGGACTCTGCACCCCGATCAGACTGGAGGATGTGCTGCCGTTCGAGCACACCTGCTCGCCGACCCTGCGTCTGCGGGCCCAGGAGCTGAGCCAGGATCAGGCCGACGGCATCTGCCGCGAGCTGGGTGCCGAGGAAGAGCAGTTCCATCAGCAGATGGAAACAAGCTGGCAGCCGGTGGCGGACGATCTCAACGAGGCACTGGAGCTGGTGATCTTCGACTCCTCCGCCGACTGGAAGCGCTACGGCAGCGCCCTGTTTGGTGGCGTCTCCACCGACAACGGCGGCATCTACATCGAGGGGGATCCGGCCCGTCCCGGCAACCAGGCCCGCTTCTTCGCCTATGAGGCAGAGTGGAAGCGCCCGGCCTTCCAGGTGTGGAACCTGCGCCACGAGTACGTTCACTACCTGGATGGTCGCTTCAACCAGTACGGCAGCTTCGGCCACTACCCCCTCAATCGCACCACCTGGTGGTCGGAAGGGCTGGCGGAGTTCATCGCCCACGGTCAGTGCTTCGCCCGTGGCCTGGACAACGTCGCCGGTCGCCCGGCGGCCGAGCGACCAGCCCTGGCCGACATACTGCACCTGGATTACGACAAGGGGGGCGAGATGGTCTACTCCTGGTCCTATACGGTGCATCGCTTCCTCAGCGAGACCGGTCGCGGTGCCAGCTGGCTGGCCATGGCCCAGGCCCTGCGCAACCCGGATCAGCAGCAGGCGATGAGCGCCTTCGAAGCCGAGCTGGATGCGCTTATCGCCAATGACAGCGAGGCCTACCAGCAGTGGCTCGGCCGCGAGCTGCTGCCCTGGTGGGAAGCCAACAAGGAGTCTGAGGAGTGCAAGGCGAACGACTCAGCCCATTGAGGGTGAGCCATGAATGAGGAAGGGCGGCCATGGTCGCCCTTGTTTATGGCGCCCCTTGATGGACTCAAGATCGCGCCGGGCTCTGCGACAGCCTGTGCCCGAGTGACGCCATGGGAGCGCATCAAACCTGACGCGCCACGGCAACTTGTAATAGAATGGCCCCCTGTCATCTCTTACTTCAGATCCGAACCGCACCGCGCATGAAGAAGTTTGCCAAGATCCTGCTCGCCTGCCTCTGCCTGTTGCTGGCCTCCGTCGCCGCACTGCTGGGCTACAGCGAGTGGACCGTGTCGGACGCCCGTCACTACACCTACGACGACGTCGATGCGGTGCCCTACAATCGGGTCGCCCTGGTGCTCGGCACCTCCAAGTATCTGATCGGGGGCAGCCCGAACCACTACTTCAAATACCGCATCAAGGCCGCTGCCGAGCTCTACAACAACGGCAAGGTGGACTACATCCTGGTTTCCGGCGACAACGCCACCGTCCAGTACAACGAACCACGCCAGATGCGGCGCGCCCTGATCCAGGCGGGCATTCCCGCCAGCGCCATCTACAGCGACTACGCGGGCTTCCGCACCCTGGACTCCATAGTCCGTGCCAAGGAGGTGTTCGGTCAGGCCCGCTTCACCGTGGTCTCCCAGGCCTTCCACAACGAGCGCGCCATCTTCATCGCCCGCCACTTCGGCATCGAGGCGGTCGGCTTCAATGCCCTGGATCCCAGCGCCTATCAGGGCATCAAGACCCGGGTGCGCGAGGTGTTCGCCCGCCTGATGGGGTTGCTCGATCTCTACGTGCTGGACAAGGGGCCCAAGTTCCTCGGCGAGCCCATCGTCATCGGTGGTCCCATCCCCTGCCAGCCCCTGAGCACCATAGGGGCCAGCCAGCCCTGCCTGCCGATTCCCTCAGTGGCGCCGGTGCAGAAGCCGCTCGACAAGGCAACCAGTGCGGCAACGGCAACCAGCGCGGCAACGGCAACCAGTGCAGCAACGGCAACCAGTGCGGCGACGGCCACCGCCCCCTGAACAGACATAAGCAAGAGACCCGCCTGATGGCGGGTCTCTTTTTTTTATGAGGGAAGAAAAAAGGAAAAGGCTCAGACCAGCGCCTGCCGGTAGCGGCGTGCCACCTCGGCCCAGTCGATCACCTTGTAAAACGCGGCTATGTAGTCGGGACGCTTGTTCTGGTACTTGAGGTAGTAGGCGTGCTCCCACACGTCCAGCCCCAGAATGGGTACCAGCCCCTCCATCAGGGGACTGTCCTGGTTGGCGCTGCTCATCACCTGCAGGTGGCCCGCCTTGTCCACAACCAGCCAGGCCCAACCGCTGCCGAAGCGACTCAGGGCCGCCTGGGTGAAGGCCTGTTTGAAGGCCTCCAACCCGCCCAGGTCCCGCTCGATCGCCGCGGCCAACTCACCGCCCGGTTCACCGCCGCCTCGGGGGCTCATCACCTGCCAGAACAGGCTGTGGTTGGCATGGCCGCCACCGTGATTGCGCACCGCCCCCTGCACGCTCACCGGCAGGCTGTCGAAACGGGCGAGCAGTTCCTCCACCGGCAGGGCAGCCAGCTCGGGGAGCTCGACCAGGGCAGCATTGAGGTTGGTGATATAGGTCTGGTGGTGACGGCTGTGGTGGATCTCCATGGTCAGCGCGTCTATGTGAGGCTGCAGCGCGTCATAGGCGTAGCCGAGGGCAGGCAGGGTATGGCTCATGGTCGTTCTCTCTCTTGTTGGGCTCAATGCAATCGATGGGCGGGCTCGGTCTGGCACTGACATTGACCGAGGCAGCGCAAAATGCCGTCGTGATGACCGTGTTTTTGCACGAAGGCGAGCAGCTCGGTGCGGGTGCCGCGGCTATGGCGCAGGGCCGCCACCCGCAGGGGATCCGGGCTGGCGGGAGACTGGCTGGTGGCGAGCAGGCAGTCGTGGACATGGCACAACATGTCGGCGGCCCTGTCCGGCAGCGTCATGGCCACCAGCAGATCCGCCAGGTTGTGGTGGGCCACCACCAGGGCTGCCACGGCTTCGTCCGCATCCGGCCAGCAGGCGAACTGCTGACGGGCCAGCCACAGGGCCTGCTGGTAATAATCGAGCGCCCTGGCGTGCTCCCCCGCGTCGAAGTGGCGATTGCCACTCAGGGTCTGCTCCTTCCAGTGCGCCATACTGTTGTCCGCGTCGGTGGCGCCGACCCATCCCTTCACCCAGGTTACCGTCATGACTCAGCCACTTAAATGATAATAATTATTATTTAACTTATTTAATGGGCGGACACAAGGAATAGTTGGCGCGGCATTTTTGCCCATATGGGTAGGGTTTTTCTGCAATCCCCGGTTTAGTGATCCCCTCCACAGATACATATGAGTTCAGCTACCATGCTGCTGCTACTGGCATGAGGCCGGTGGCTGCCCCGGTGACGATCGACGATCAGAGTGCAGCCGGTTTTCACAAGGATGGTGAAGATGAAAAGATGGCTATTGGTGCTGTTGTGCGCCCTGCCCATGCTGGGCCAGGGGGCCGGTTATACCCAGACCCGCTACCCCATAGTGCTGGTGCACGGGTTGTTCGGCTTCGACAAGCTGCTCGGAGTCGATTACTTCTACGGTATCCCCCAGGCACTGACCCGGGATGGCGCCCGCGTCTATGTGGCGCAGGTCTCCGCCACCCAGAGTTCGGAGCTGCGCGGCGAACAGTTGCTCAAACAGGTGCAGCAGGTGCTCGCCATCACAGGAGCGGAGAAGGTGAACCTCATCGGTCACTCCCACGGTGGCCCCACCATTCGCTATGTGGCCTCGGTCGCCCCCGAGCTGGTCGCCTCCGCTACCAGCGTGGGGGGCGTCAACCAGGGTTCGGAAATTGCCGATCTGGTACGCGCCAGGGTGGAACCGGGATCGCCAGCCGAGCAGCTGGCGGTGGCCGCCGCCTCGGCGCTCTCCGGGATCATCTCGCTGCTCTCCGGCGGCAGCGACCTGCCTCAGGATCCCCTCGCCTCCCTCGATGCCCTGACCAGCTCGGGTGCCCAGCGTTTCAACCAGCGCTATCCGGAAGGGCTTCCCAGCCAGCATTGTGGCGAGGGGCCGCTGCGCGCCGCCAACGGCGTCTACTACTTCTCCTGGAGCGGGCGCGGCAACATGACCAACATCCTGGATCCGGTGGATCCGGCGCTGGCCCTGACCGGCACCTTCTTCCGCGAGCCCAATGACGGCCTGGTCGGGGTCTGCAGCAGCCACCTCGGCAAGGTGATCGGCACCGGCTACCGGATGAACCACCTGGACGAAGTGAACCAGTCGTTTGGCATCCATCACCTGTTCGACACCGACCCCGTGACCCTGTACCGCCAGCACGCCAACCGCCTGCAAGGATTGGGGCTATGAACAGGGGCGTGCTGATACTGGCACTGCTGTGCCCGACCCTGCTGCTTGGAGTGCTGGCGTTCTGCCCGAGTGCGGAGCCACCCTTGGATGCCGCCCCCGAGCAGGGAGCCCTGCGCCACCAGCTGGCCCAGCGCCTGGAGCGAGGCGAGACAGACGAAGAGGACCCGCTGCTGAGTCGCTATCAAGGCTTCCTGGCGGCGGAGTCCAGCCTGACGGTGCCGACGGATCCGGGCCTCGCCAGCCTGCAACTGCTGTTTGACGAGCGCGAGCAGTTGCGCCAGCAGAGCTTCACCCCTGCCGAGCAGGAGCAGCTGTTTGCCGAAGATCGGCTGATGGAGCAGTGGACCCTGCGCCGCAAGGCGCTGGCGGAGGCCGACGACGCTGACAGGGAGGCACTCGGTGAGGAGCTCGCTCTCTGGCTGGCGGAGCAGCCCCAGTGGTTTCGGGAGGCCGAGGCCAATGGCCGCCTGCTCGGCGATCTGCAGCGCCTGGAGCAGATCTCCCCCGCCGAGCGGGACGCCGTGCTGCTGGAGCAACTGGGACCGGAGGCGGTGGATCGGCTGCGCCAGCTGGCGCAGAGCCAGCAAGGGTTCGAGCAGCAGTTGGCGGGTTATCTGGCGGAACTCGAGCCACTGCGACCCCGGGATCGTGCCGAGCAGCAACGGACGATCCTGGCGCGCTGGTTCGATCCCGGACAGTGGCGGCGGGTAGAGGCTCTCACCCGGATAAGGCTGGGGGAGCCAGCATCCGAATGAGAAGGGGCCCGTAATGGGCCCCTCTTGCTGGTTCTGTTATTGCGGCTTGTTGGCGCCCGGCAGCGGCTGCCAGGTGAGGCGAGTCACCTGGGTACCCCGCACCTCGCAGGTGAGGCAAAGATCCTGCCACCCCTTCTCCTGGCGCAGAGAGACCTCTCCTTTCATGCCCTGCTCGCTCGTCTTGAGTTTCGCCGGCTCGGCGATCACCTTGTCGCCCTTGGCGAGCGTCATCAGCTTGTCATTGCAGAGCCACCGGGCCAGATCCGCCCCCTTCGGTTTGGCGCCTCCTTCGCTGGCCTTCTGCTCCGCCTGGCTCGGCACGAACAGCGCGCTCAGTTCAGCTGCCCGCCGGGTGAGCCAGGCTTCGCGCTGCTGCATGCTCATCTTGCTGACGAACTCTGCCGGCTGGCCCTTGTCATCAAGCCAGCGGGTCAGCTTGCCCTGGTCATCGAAGGCGAACTGGGCCGCGGGCTCCTTTACCCCGAACAGCTTGCCTCCCTTGAAGTAGTAACGGCTCTCCCCCTCCTGCTTGCCCTGCTCGTTCAGGATGGGCACGGCGATGATGACGGGGGCGCCGTCGATCCAGGCCTTGATATCTACCCCGTCATGACTGAACTGGCGTGTATCGAGGGCACTCTGTGCCCCCTTCTCCATCAGGGCGAACTGCTCGGCCAGGGTGGTGGCGAGCGAAGGCAGGGAACAGAGTCCCAGGGTCAGAGCGATCAGGGTATTGCGCATAAGTGTCCTGTGATGGGCCAAAGGCCGGGTTAACTCTCTACCAGCCAGGCCCTCAGTCCCTCCCGGTGAGCGTCGCTCAGGGGACGGGATTGACGAGTCTGGTAGTCAAAATGGATCAGGGTCGTCTCGGCTGTCACCGCCAGCTCGCCGCCCTGCCAGGCTTCCTGCCAGAGCGTGAAGGAGCTGGTGCCGATGCGCCGTACCCCCGTCTTGATCAATACCTGCTGGCCATAGAACAGTTCCCGTTTGAACTGCACCGCATAACCCGCGATGATCAGATGCCAGTTGTGCACATCCAGCTCGGGAGAGAAGAGGCGAAACAGGGGATCACGGGCCGATTCAAACCAGACCGCCGGTACCGTGTTGTTGATATGGCCGAGGGCGTCCGTCTCTTGAAAACGGGGTTGGATCTGCATTTCCAGCATGGATATCGACTCCTTGTCGTGGGACCGCGCACAGGCTAGCGCGCCAACCCTCATGACTCAAGCGTCCCGGCATCCGGGTGGTAGCCGTCTCCGGTTTCCGCTGCCGCCATCCCCTGTTCGGGTCTGAGCCATGCGCTGCGAAAATCGAACCAGCCGAGGGCCGTCATGCGCACCCCGTGCACGCCGACCCGGCTCTCCAGCTCCAGCCAGTGGTGAAACAACGGCACGAACCAGCCCCGGCGCTGCACCTCGGCCAGCAAGGCCCGCGGGCCGGGCTCGGCGCCGCTGGCGCGCCACTGCGTCAATCCCTGCCACAAACGCTGCTGGCCGCCCCACACCTTGCGCAGCAAGGGGGTGCCCTGGAGCCAGGCATAGGGGGCGAAGGCGTGCTCATGCTCCAGGTTCAAGGTGCCGAGCCAGAGATCCACGTCTTCATCGGCACCGCTCACCCAGCGGCCGTAATCCAGGGTGTGCACCTCGAGCCGGATCCCCTGCTCCCCGAGCAGGCTGGCCATGGCGCCGGCACACTCCTCAAACTCCAGGTGCTGGTTGAAGCAGGCCAGCACCAGCCGGGTCGGCAACCGTGCCGGCCTCGGCTCCTCGGCGGGCAGTGTCTCGCGCCAGTGGGGCAGCAAGCCGAGGGCACTGGTCCAGCCCCGTTGCAGCTCGGGGGCGACCCGTCCCATCAGGGCGATGGGGTTCAGCAGCCGGGTCAGCCACTGACGCAGAGCGGGATCCTGCAGCGGGGGGGATCTGTCGTCCTGCAGCAGGAAGTAGCAGCCCGATTCCAGTTCCGACTCACCACGCATGGTGCCGAGCTCGGGGCTGTCGCGCCCCAGCTGCAGGTGGCTCTCCAGCCGCTCCGCCAGCTCCGGCAGCATCCAGATGTCGATCTCGTCGAGCAGAGCCCGCAGGCCGAAGTAGTCGTCGAAGGCCTCGAGGCACAGCTGCAGGGGATCGTTGGCAACCACCTTGTAGGGGCCGGTACCGACCGGCTGCAGGGCAAAGCCCGCCTCTTCCTTGAGCTCGCGCGGCAGGATCGCCGCCACCGGCTCCGCCAGCAGATGGGGCAGCAGGGGATCCGGACTGTCGAGATACATATCCAGGGTGCGCGGCCAGGGGCTCTCCAGCCGTGCCAGATGGGCAAACAGCGGGCGTTCGCGCAAGGCATGCAGGCTCTCCATCACATCTTCCACCCCCAGCTCGCGGCCATGGTGAAAACGCACCGCCGGCCTCAGATAGAAGCGCCAGTGACAGGGGCCGAGGCACTCCCAGTGGTGAGCCAGATCCCCCTCGATTTCCCCATTTTCCTCATTTCGCCGGGTCAGGCCGTTGAAGATCTGCCGACTCAGGTGAATTTCGGAGCGGCGCAGGGGATCCGTGGGCAGCAGCTGGGGCAGCGGACGATAGTAGGGCACCCGCAGGATCTGGCGCCCCTCCCTGGTGGCCTGGCCGAGCTGCTCGATGAGCAGCGGGGTGAGCAAATCCAGCCGCCCTTCCGCCAGCCGTACCGCCTGGGTGAGCTGCCCCTGACTCAGCAGATCCCGCAGCCGGCGACGAGTCAGGCTCTCCTGATTGTCCAGCAGGATGAGCCGGGAACGTCGTCCCCTGCCCGCCTCGGCCGACCAGCTGAGCCAGCCCTGATCCTGCATGCGACGCAGCAGCAGGCGGGCGTTGCGCGGGGTGCAACAGAGCAGATCCGCCACCTCGGCGAGGCTGATCTCCCGCTCATCGCAGCCAAGCTGCTGGGCGAGCCGTTGAAATTGCTGGTAGAGGCGGTTGCTGGGCATAAAAGAGGAAATCCTTTTGATGAAGTTTGTCAGTTTTTACTTCCTCATTTTAGCTCAATACTGTTGGCGAACGTGAACACCACAGCACAGGAGCACCATCATGAGCCAGACCACCCCCCATGCACCGAACCGGATCCAGCAGATCCTGCGCCGCTACTTCCGCCGGATCCTGCCCCGTCCCCTGACCCTGATCGAGGATCCCATGCAGCAGCTCAACCGCCTGATGCAGTGGGACATGCACCAGATAGACGACAGGGAGTATCGTCGCCGCCTCTGAATGGGCCAGGACTCAGGACGGGAAAGGGCGCAGCAGGATCACAACCCCACTGGCATTGCTTTGCCGGATTGGGTGGTTTACATCGGCGCAGGGCCTGCTAGATTGGACGTCTATCCATCTATAACTGCTACCCAGCAACATCCAACAAGGAGTGTGTGATGAAAGATGCGACCCTGGCCCTGCACCACGGCTTTTCCCACGATCCCACCACCAAGGCGGTGGCCGTGCCCATCTACCAGACGGTGGCCTACGAGTTCGACAGCGCCCAGCACGGGGCGGATCTGTTCAACCTGGCGGTGCCAGGCAACATCTACACCCGCATCATGAACCCCACCAACGATGTGCTGGAACAACGGATGGCCGCGCTGGAGGGAGGCATCGCCGGGCTGGTGGTCTCGGCGGGTTCCGCCGCCATCACCTACGCCATTCAGGCGTTGACCGCCGCCGGCGACAACATCGTCTCCACCCCCCAGCTCTATGGCGGCACCTACACCCTGTTCGCCCACATGTTGCCGAGTTTCGGGGTCGAGGTGCGCTTTGCCAAGGATGACAGCGCCGAGGCCATCGCCGCCCTCATCGACGACAGGACCAAGGCGGTCTATTGCGAGAGCATCGGCAACCCGGCGGGCAACATCGTCGATCTGGCGGCCTTCGCCAAGGTGGCCCACGCCCGTGGCGTGCCGCTCATCGTCGACAACACGGTCGCCACCCCTGTGCTGTGCAAACCCATAGAGCACGGCGCCGACATCGTGGTACACAGCCTAACCAAGTACGTGGGCGGCCATGGCAACTCCCTGGGGGGCGTCATCGTCGACTCGGGCAAGTTCCCCTGGGCGGATCACGCCGAGCGCTTCCCCCAGCTCACCCAGCCTGAGCCCTCCTATCACGGGGTGGTCTATACGGACGCCTTTGGCCCGGCCGCCTTCATCGGCCGGGTGCGCACCGTGCCCCTGCGCAACACCGGCGCGGCGCTGGCCCCCATGAACGCCTTCCTGCTGCTGCAGGGACTGGAGACCCTGAGCCTGCGCATGGAGCGCCACGTGGACAACGCCCTGCGGGTCGCCCACCACCTCAAGCATCACCCCAAGGTGGCCTGGGTCAGCTATGCCGGTCTGCCGGATCACCCCCACTATCCGCTGGCGGAGAAGTACATGGGCGGCCGTCCCTCGGCCATCCTCTCCTTCGGTCTGAAGGAAGGGTATGAGGCGGGGGTACGCTTCTACGATGCGCTCAAGATCTTCAAGCGGCTGGTCAACATCGGCGATGCCAAGTCCCTGGCCTGCCACCCCGCCTCCACCACCCACCGCCAGCTGAGCGAAGCCGAGCAGGCCAAGGCCGGGGTCAAACCGGAGATGATCCGGCTGTCGGTGGGGATCGAGGCCATCGAAGACATACTGGCGGATCTGGATCAGGCACTGGAGGCCTGAGTCAGCCAACAGAAGAGCGGGCACTGCCCGCTCTTTTTTGTCTGCCGGTGAACCACTTGCCTCGCCCGTTCGTACACACAATCCCGCCACCGAATCGAGGTTCCCATGATAGTTCTGCACCACCTGAACAAGTCCCGCTCCCAACGCATCATCTGGCTGCTCGAGGAGCTGGGCCTGCCCTACCGGATCCAGGCCTACCAGCGCGACGCCACCACCTTCCTCGCGCCTCCCGAGCTCAAGGCCATCCATCCCCTCGGCAAGTCGCCGGTCATCGAGTTCGACGGCCGCGTGCTGGCCGAATCCGGCGCCATCACCGAATACCTGATCGCCCGCCATGCGGCCGAGCGGCTGGCGCCGGCCCCCGATAGCCCCGACTATCCCGAATACCTGCAGTGGCTCCACTTTGCCGAGAGCTCCGGCATCCTGCCGCTGCTGCTGGACATGTTCGTGCGAAAAGATGGCAGCCCGATGCGCTTCCTGCCGGACTACGCCAAGGCGGAGTGCGCCAAGGTGCTGGGCTATCTCAACGAGGTGCTGGCAAGCCGCCGCTATCTGGTGGGGGATCGCCTCTCCGGCGCCGACATCATGAACTCCTTCCTGGTGGATCTGCTGGCCCAGGGCGGCCAGCTGGCCCGGTTCCCGCACCTTGAGGCCTACTGGCAGCGGCTCAACAGCCACCCGGCCCGCCAGAAGGCGGCAGCCCTGGAGCGCGAGCTGGATCTGGGAGCCTGATCCTCTCCCCTCAGTGCCCCACCCCGGAATGCAAAACGCCCCGACAATCGGGGCGTTTTCTTTTCAGCTCGTCAAGCAGATGATCAGAGCGCGTGGGAAAGGATCCGCGCCACCTTGTCGGGATCGATATCCTGCTGCTCCCCGAGGGCGGTCAGGCCGAAGCGCTTGAGGTTGGAGCAGATGGCGGGGATGCAGCTCTCTGTCAGACCGTAGTCGGCGAGGCGGGTGCCCACCCCCATCTGCTGGAAGAACTGCTCGGTGCGGATAATCGCCTCCTCGATGCGCAGCGCCCTGTCCTCGCGGCCGGAGTGCCACACCCGTTCGGCGAACTGGGCCAGCTTTTCCTGCTTCTGGGCCGATTGCTCCCGCAGCAATGAAGGCAGCACCACCGCCAGGCTCTGGGCATGATCCAGCCCGTGCAGGGCGGTGAGCTGGTGACCTATGGCATGGGTGGACCAGTCCTGGGGCACACCGCGCCCGATGAGGCCGTTGAGGGCCAGGCTGGCGGCCCACATCAGGTTGGCGCGCACCTGGTAGTTGGTGGGCTCCGTCAACGCTCGCGGGCCGTTGTCCACCAGCACCTGCAGCAGGCCCTCTGCCAACCTGTCCTGCACCTCGCCCCCCACCGGGAAGGTGAGGTACTGCTCCAGGATGTGGACGAAGGCATCCACCACGCCGTTGCCCACCTGGCGCGGCGGCAGGCTGTAGGTGGTGGTGGGATCCAGCACCGCAAACCGGGGCAGCACCAACGGGTTGTAGAAGGAGAGCTTGGCCTCCCCCCGGCTCACCACGGCGGCCGGATTGCTCTCGGATCCAGTGGCTGGCAGGGTCAGCACGCAGCCGAGCGGCAAGGCCGCCTTGACCGGTGCCTTGTCCAGCAGGATCTCCCAGGGGTCCTCCCCCTCGAAGCAGGCCGCCGCCGCCACGAACTTGGTGCCATCCACTACGGATCCGCCGCCCACCGCCAGCAGGAAGTCGATGCGCTCGCGCTTGACCAGAGCCACCGCCTCCATCAACTGATCGTACTGAGGGTTGGCACCTATACCGGGAAACTCCAGCCACTCCCTTCCCGCCAGCGCCTGGGTCAACTGCTCATAGACACCGTTCTGCTTGATGCTGCCGCCGCCGTAGAGCACCAGCAGGCGGCTGCCTGCAGGGACAAGCTCCGGCAATGTGGCGATCTGGCCCTCCCCGAAACAGATGCGAGTAGGATTGGCATATTGGAAGTTGTACACGGCAGAGCCCTCGATTGAATGCATGCAGGAGGATTGTGCGCCAGCCGGCCCATCGGGTCAAAAAACGGGAGCAAGCCATCAAAATGGTGATCCGCCTCCTTCGGCATGATGGTACTCAGGTGTGACTTTGCTATGGTGTAACTGGAGAAGGGGTCACTCCCCTGCTCCATCATGGCGCCGCGCCATGTCGTCATCCTGACGCCTCTCACGGGGTTCTGTTTTCCAGCCATAGGGTCTAATCATGAAACTGAAGCACGCATGGATCGCAGGAGTGCTCACTCTCTGTGTCAATCCCCTGATACAGGCCGCCGAGGTCACCACCAATGTGGCCGTCACCCCGGGCCAGGCCAGCCTGGCCGAAGAGGTGAAAGCCGAGGCGACCGTTACCGCCATCGATCTCGCGACCCGCAAGGTCAGCCTGAAGAATGCCGAAGGCAAGACCTTCGATCTGGTTGCCGGAGAAGAGGTGACCAACCTCCAGAATCTCAAGGTGGGGGACGTGGTGGCGCTGCGCTACCTGCAACTGCTGGATCTCGAGCTGCTCAAGGGCACCGCCGGGGTGAGAAAACGGGTGGTGGAAGTAGACGGGAGCAAGGCGGCCGCCGGTGAGCAACCGGGCGCCGGGGCCGGCATGCAGGTGACCATCTATGCCGATGTCATCGACGTCGACAAGGCGCAGCAGACCATCAGGGTCAAGGGCGTGGACAATACCCTCACCCTCAAGGTGAAGGATCCGGCCCAGTTCGCCCTGATCGCCAAGGGGGATCAGATCAAGGCGGTCCAGACCACGGCCATCGCCATAGGGATAGTGCCAAAACCCTGAGGCACGCCCTCTACGGCAGGGAGGGCACTGGCGCTCCCTGCTTCATCTTTCCCCCGCATCCGGGGCAACATCTTGCCCATCTGACACTAAAGATTGCCGTTCGAGTCGGTGATGTCAGGCTTGGGCACTCTGCCCGCTCGACGACTTGCCGGTGAGCCTGTCCATGGCCGCCTTGAGCATGGCATCACGCTGCTCGGTCAGGGCCCGGGTCTGGGTCTCCCGCTCTTCGGCCGAGAGCGTCTTGTCGTCGGCCACCCCCTTGATCTGGCTCTCGAGATCGTCAAATTTTTTGCGATCGAAGCCGAGTGCCTTGTCCACCAGCTGCTGCACCACCGTATTGCTGGCGCTCCCGGCCAGGGAGGCGCTCTTGCCGCTTCTGGCAAGATGCTCGTAAGTCAGTACCTGCTGCGCCTTGCCGGTCAGCACCTGGCTGGAGAGGCTGACCTGCTGATCCCAGCTCCCCTGCTGGCTGTCATCGCCACTGAGGGTGGCCAGGGCACGGCTGTGGGACGCACTCTGGGCGAGTTGCTGACCATAAGGTTTGATATCCATGAAGGCTCCACGCTGCTGCCGGCCAAACCGGCGTCCGGGGAGACACTCCCCGCCAATCACCATGACTCAGCAAGTTGCAGGCCAACTTGACCACTCGCTGGCAGCGATCTGGGATAGAGGGTGGATGACGCCAGACGGGGGCGGCGGGCGGGATAGAAAACAGAGCGAGAAGAGGCACCCAGGGGTGCCTCTTCTCATCCCGCCGAGACGGGGTTCAGCGACGGCTGATCTGCAGCGGGCCGAAGGTCTGGGCCACCGGCATGATCTCTATGCTGTTGATGTTGACGTGAGCGGGCTGCTGACTGACCCAGAGCACGGTATTGGCGATGTCCTCCGGCTGGATGGCCTGCACCCCCTGATAGACGGTGGCCGCCTTGGCGTCGTCACCGTGGAAGCGCACGTTGGAGAACTCGGTACCGCCGCACAGACCAGGCTCCACATTGGTGACGCGCACCGCGCTGCCCGCCAGATCGGCACGCAGGTTCAGGCTGAACTGCTTCACGAACGCCTTGGTGGCGCCATAGACGTTGCCGCCCGGGTAGGGGTAAGTGCCAGCGATGGAGCCGATGTTGACCACGTGGCCGCGATTGCGCGCCACCATGCCTGGCAGCAGCAGGCGGGTGAGCAGGGTCAGGCCACTGATGTTGGTGGCTATCATCTGCTCCCAGTCTTCGAGATCCGCCTTGTGGGCGGGCTCAAGCCCGAGCGCCAGTCCGGCGTTGTTCACCAGCAGGTCCACCTCGCACCACTCGGCCGGCAGCCCCTCGATGGCGGCGCGGGTGGCGGCCTTGTCCTGCACGTCGAACGCCAGCGGCAGGAACTGCTCGCCCAGCTCGTCGGCCAGGGCGGCCAGCCGTTCGGCGCGGCGACCGGTGCCGATCACCCTGTAACCCGCGTTCACCAGCAGACGGCTGATGGCTTCACCAAACCCGGACGAGGCGCCCGTTACCATTGCGATCATCTGAACCTCCATTGTGATTTATCTTGTTGAAACAAAAAGAATTCATTCATCATCCAACTCGCGGCCCGTCGCTTTTCGCCAGATAAACACCGCCAGATGCAGCAGCAACAGGCCGCTGCCCCCCAGGGCAAACAGCAGGCCGGTGAGGGCGTTGACCGAGGTGTCGGCACCACACCACCACCAGACCAGCCAGCCCACCAAGCCGATGACGAGCGTCTGGATGGCGCAGATCGGGCAGCGCCCCAGCCTGGCCCTGATGGCGGTGGCAAGACAGTTGTCACAGCTCATGGCTGCCCCTTGATGTCGCGGCAGCGCGGCTCATGCTGACCCCGAAGGCGGTGGCAAGACAGTTGTCACAGCTCATGGCTGCCCCTTGATGTCGCGGCAGCGCGGCTCATGCTGACCCCGAAGGCGGTGGCAAGACAGTTGTCACAGCTCATGACTGCCCCTTGATGTCGCGGCAGCGCGGCTCATGCTGACCCCGAAGGCGGTGGCGAGGCAGTTGTCGCAGCTCATCCTCTCTCCTCTCTCAAGCCTGCTTCAGCGCCAGCACCAGCCGGTGCGCATGCTGGCCCGGGCCGTAGTAATCCGGCAGCCTGAGCCTGGGGCGAAACCCCAGCCCATGGTAGAGGGTCTGGGCTTCGGGGTTGGCATCGGCCACCTCGAGCCGGATAGCCCCCCAGCCCGCTTCCCGGCCCTCCCGGATCACCTGCTCCAGCAGGCGCCTGGCCCAACCCTGGCGGCGCACCGTCCAGCGAATGGCGAGGGTCTGGATGATGAGCCTGTTCCAGCCCCTGTGCTCCAGCACGCTGAGGTAGCCCATCAGTTGCGCCTTCTCATCCAGCAGCAGCAGGGTGCGCCCCCTGGCATGGCTGAGCAGGTAGTGCCAGCGGCTGCGGCCGAAGGCGACCTCGGGGGGAAAACAGTAGCGTTCCAGCTTCACGATGGCGCCCAAATCATCGGTTCGGGCCGTGCGCACGGTCAACACGGGGAGTCCTTGTTCGGTTATTTATCCTCAGCACCAGAAATGCGACTTGTATCACAAGTTACCAAGGCAGAATATTAGGCACTGTAACCTCTTGTTTCCCCTCGCGCCATTGTCGTGCTTGTCGGTGCATCGAAGCCCACTGGGGATCCTGCCTTTTCAGGCAGTCCTTTCTGTGGAGCCGAAAATATGAGTACCTATGTCATCGTCGACGAGCCGGGCGACTGGCCCTGTCGTGCCGATTATCTGCTGACCGCCCGCACCTATCTGCAACACGGCGTGCCGACCACCGGCGGCCGTCCCCGCATCATCAATCTCTGCCGCAGCCTGGAGCACCTGAGTACGGGCTATTACTGTTCCCTGCTGGCCCAGGCCCGCAGCCACCACTGCCTGCCGGGACTGCAGGCCATCAGCCGGCAGCAACCCCAGCAGCCACCGGCCAAGCTGTGGCGCAAGCTGCAGGGCTGGCTGGCCCGCCAAAGCGAGGACAGGATCCGGGTACGCGCCATCTTCGGCCAGTGCGAACAGAGCGAGCTGGCGGGGCTGTCCCGCTACTACTACGGCCTGAACCAGCTGCCGCTGCAAGAGCTGACGCTGAAACGAGGCCGTCACGGCTGGTCGGTGCGCCAGCAGCAGAGCCTATCCCCCCTGGCGCTGAGCCCGCGAGAGCGGGAGCTGATGCTGCAGCACGCCCAGGCCCTGGTCGGTACCGGGGACGAGGAGCAGACGGCGCCGCTCTATCAGCTCGCCATCCTGATGGATCAGAACGATGGCCGGGCCAGCAGCGATGCCCTGGCGATAGAGCGCTTCATCCAGGCCGCCGCCGCCCAGGGGATCCAGGCCGAAATTCTGGCGCCCTCCGCCATCGAGCGGCTGCCGGAGTTCGACACCCTCTGGCTGCGGGCCGAGACCGCGGTGGGCCACTACACCTTCGAGTTCGCCCGCCGTGCCGAGCAGCTCAAGATGCCGGTGATAGACAGCTCCCGCGCCATCCTCGCCTGCAGCAACAAGCTCTACCTCTACGAGCTGATGGTGCGCAGCGGCGTGCCCATGCCGCCCACCATGGTGGTGACCCGCCGTGGCCGCCACCAGGTGGACGAGCTGGTGCAGCGCCTCGGCCTGCCGCTGATGGTGAAGGTGCCCGACGGTGCCCAGGGCCGTGATCTCGCCATGGCCAGCGACGAGACCCAGCTCGCCCGCCTGCTGGACGAGGGGCTGGGCCGCTCCGCCCTGCTGCTGGTGCAGAGCCGGATCCCCGCCGAGTTCGACTGGCGCATCGGCTTTCTCGACGGCTCGCCGCTGTTCGCCTGCCGCCGCTACCGGCCGGAGCCCGGCAACCGCATCCGCCGCCGCAAGCACCCCCTCGACATGAGCCGGATCGAGGCGCTGCCGCTCACCGAAGTGCCGGAACGGGTGTTGCAGACCGCCCGCCGTGCCGTGCACCAGCTCGGCAACGGCCTGTTCGGGGTGGATCTGCGCCAGCAGGGCCAGGGCTGCGTGCTGCTGGAAATCATCGACAACCCCTGGATCCGTGGCGACATCGAAGACAGAGAGGCCAGGGATCTCTATGAACGCCTGGCCAGGGCCTTCCGGCAACGGCTGGAGAACCGGGGGCAGAGCACCCCTGACCGACCATAAACAAAGAGGGCCCCGTGCAGGGGCCCTCTTTGTGATGGGACAGGCGTTATTGCAACTGCAGGAAGCGACCACTGAGGGGTGGCAAGTCCACCGTCAGGCTGCTGCCTCCCATGGCCAGGCGCTCGCCGCTCTGCAGATCCACCAGGGCGCTGCCGCTGCGCAGCTTGCCAACCGGCACGGCATAGCTCTGGGGCGTGGTGGAGACGTTGAGCAGGTAGACTATCTGCTCCGCCGCCGTCTGCTTGATGTCGCCGTAGACGCTGCCCTCGGCCACCAGCTTGATCCTTTCCCCCTGATAGAGGGCGGGGTGGGCGGCACGCAGGGCCAACAGCTGGCCAAGCCACTGCTTGAGCTCGGCCTGCTCGCTGCTCGGGGCAAAGCCGGTGACACCGGGCACCTTGCCGTCGCTGCGGGCCACGTGATCGTCACACAGCCCCTGGGCCGCACAGTCGCCACCCACCTGGGCCGCAAAGCCCGGCACCTCGTCGCCAAACTCCTCGCCGTAATAGAGGGTGATAGGGCCGGAGCGTGCCGCCAGGAAGCTGAAGGCCGCCTTGTGACGCTGCCAGTAGTCCGCCGGATTGAAGTTGCCGCGCTCCAGCAGATCCCCGAAACGCACCAGATCGTGGTTGCCCAGCATCAGGTTAGGCATGGCGTGATCCGGGTAGTTCTCCACCTTGTTCCAGCTGGCATCGAGCACGCTGGCCCCCTGGCCCCCCTTGCCGGACTCCTCCACCGCCAGCGCCTGCACCAAGCCGTAGCGCAGCGGGAAGTCGAACGCAGAGGAGAGCGCCGGGTTGTCGCTGCTGCCGTAGGCCTCGTTACGGATGTCGTCGGCCCCCTTCCACACCTCCCCCACCATGTAGCCTAGGGTGCCCCACTGCTGGCCGGCAGCCTTGCGCGCCGCACTGACCTGCTCCACCTCGCTGCGAATGGCGCGCCACTCGTCCAGCCCTAGCTGATAGGCCTGATCGAGGCGCCAGCCGTCGATGCCGTACTGCTCGACCCAGTAGCGGGCCACTTCCTTGAAGTAGGCAAGGCTCTCGGGCTTGCCATAATCCACCAGCTGGCCAGGGTAGCCGGCGCCGCCACTCTTGAGGGCGGGCAGACGCCCCTCCGGCGAAGGCTTGCTCACCCCGACCCGGTTGACGTGGCCGAACACGCCGTCCAGGAAGACATGCAGCCCACGCTGATGGGCTGCCTCGACCAGTTTTTTCAACTGGGCATTGCTGCCGAAGTTCGGGTCCACGTTGAAGAAGTCGCAGGCGAAGTAGCCGGTGGCATCCAGCCGATCGTCCCCGGCCTGACCGGCACAGGAGTCGAACACAGGGGTCAGCCAGATGGCGTTGACGTTGAGGCTCTTGATGTGGTCCAGGCTGTCGATGATCCCCTGCAGATCGCCGTTGTGCCTGGAAGGACCGTAACCGACACCGTAGTTGGCACTGCCATCGCCATCGACGAAGGATTCCACCATCACCTGATAGGTGCGCAGGTTGCAGGCGGGCTGATCATCGCCGTAGCAGGCGCGGCTGTCCGAGGTGGGGGGCGGATTGACCACGGGGGGCTGGGGTTCGCTGCTGGAGCCCCCGCCGCCGCTGCCGCACGCTGTCAGTAACAAGGCGGCCCCGATCAGGCCGCCATGGCGCAACCTTCCTTGTTTCATTGTTATCTTCCCGCTGTGATGGTGCTGGCGCAAAATACGCCACCCTGGAGCCATGATAGCGGCCTCGCCAAAGCGGGTCTGTGACTGAAAACGTTACCTGACTCAACGCGTTAGCAGGCAAGGCTCAATGCGTGTTGCGATCGTGGAAGGCGTCGCGCTCGTCGATGGGCTTGATCAGGTGATAGACCTCCTGGGCCGACAGGGTGAAGCCTCCAGGCCACTCCAGCTGGTGGCGGCGATTGATGAAGACCCGGGCGAAGCGACGCTCGGTGTCAATGGCGGCAAACAGGGGCTGGCTGCGCCAGGGGGTCAGGTCCAGCACCCCGGTAGTGCCATCCGAGAGCACCACGAACAGGCACCAGTCATGCACATACTCCACATCGATGAAGACCGGCATCCCTTCGGCTCCGATTGAGAAAATCCGGCGCCATTATAGGCAAGCCTCCCGTCCCGCTTTGCAATGAGGATCACACAATGCCCAGTCATTTATGCTGTCTTCTGGCCAGGTCAGGAGCACACCGGCCAGCCGAAGAGCTGGTTGCTGCTGGTTTGTCGGCGTTCTCGGCGGCTCGCCGCTGGCCACCAACATCAACGATCTCTTTATGGAAGGCTGAGCCTGCGAACCGTGCGATGCCTTCGGCGAGTCCGTCAAGCAGGCAAACCAATCCGGCTGGCGGACGACAACCGGTTCCGGCATCACAGCCGGAGGTCATGAAGGATGCCACGCTGGCGCTGTACGATGACGCAGAATAGCCAGATGACCCTCCACAGGCGGGGTGAATAATATGGCTTACGTCTCCCAAATGATGTGCTGACGACTAAATGGGCTCTGGTTGGGTAGATTGGAAGATACGTTCCGACTAGGACGGCAGGCAGACGCAAGCCTGAACGATGGTGAGCGAAGCGGTATATCCGCAACAGGGATCACCTGCATCATGCCCTGAAAAACAATCCCCCGGTGCGGTGCATCGGGGGCTCAAGGTTGGCTGAAATGAGGTCTATCCACTGCCGAAGCGGATATGGACTGATGGGGATCAGGCCTGGCCTTTCGGCCTCACACCCAGGGTATGGCAGATGGCGTAGGTCAGCTCGGATCGGTTCAGGGTGTAGAAGTGGAAATCCTTCACCCCTTCCTGGCTCAACACCCGCACCTGATCGATGGCGATGCTGGCCCCCACCATGTTGCGGGTCATCTGATCGTTATCCAGCCCCTCGAACCGCTGATGCATCCAGCGCGGGATCTTCACGTTGGTAAAGCCGGCAAACTTGTTGAGGGTCTGGAAATTGGAGACCGGCAGTATCCCGGGCACGATTTCGGCATCGATGCCGATGGCGGCGCAGCGATCACGAAAACGCAGGTAGGTCTCCACATCGAAGAAGAACTGGGTAATGGCGCGGTTGGCACCGGCATCTATCTTGCGCTTGAGGTTGAGCAGGTCGGACTGCGCGCTCCTGGCTTCGGGGTGGCCTTCCGGATAGGCGGCAACCGAGATGTCGAAGTCGGCTTCGGACTTGAGCAGGGCGACCAGATCGGTGGCATACATGTCCGGCTTGTCGAGTCCGGGAGGCAAATCACCACGCAGTGCCACTATGTGGCGAATGCCGCTGTTCCAGTAGTCACGGGCAATGGTTCTCAGCTCGTCGCGGCTGGCATCGATACAGGTCAGGTGCGGCGCGGCGATGAGGCCGGTGCGCTCCTTGATGTCCTTGATCACCTTGTGAGTGCGATCCCGGGTGCCCGAGTTGGCGCCATAGGTCACGGAGACAAACTTGGGTTCCAGCACCTGCAGTCGTTCGATGGATTGCCAGAGGGTATTTTCCATCCCTTCGCTGTTGGGGGGGAAAAACTCGAAACTGACCGAAATGTTGTTACCCAAGTCAGCCAGACTCTGGTTGAGTGCCTCAACCTGACGCGCGCTGTGAAATCCCATCTGCTCTCTCCCTGTCCTACAACCGATTCCTGTACGTCAAAACGGATGTTTGGACGTCTAAACGTCTTCCTATCTTTATGAGAAAACGGCTCAAAGTCAACCTCGATTTACCCACGAAGGCGGGATAAGCGATTTTTTTTATTTTGCAATTCAACCCAAGTCGCGAGCGGCCCCATCCCAAAATGTCCTCAGGCACGCTATGATGCGGGCGGATCGTCCTGGACGTTCTGAATCTGCGTGTGATTGTTTGGCCGGGTTTCCCGGCCTTTTTTTAACTTCTCTCCCTCCCTGCCGATAATCAATTCAAGCATTTGCAGGAGCCTTGTCATGGAAGATCACCCCGG
The DNA here is from genome assembly GCF_041402505.1 of Aeromonas sp. S2(2024). Lineage (NCBI taxonomy): Bacteria > Pseudomonadati > Pseudomonadota > Gammaproteobacteria > Aeromonadales > Aeromonadaceae > Aeromonas > Aeromonas sp. S2(2024). Next base: position 23,408 of record NZ_JBGLRL010000022.1, on the reverse strand, counting down.
TTTTGCCACCGATTTGCTGTTCGATCGCTATCAGGGCGAGGTGACGGACCATCAAGGGTTCTGGGCCGTGCGCACCTCGACAGCCCCGGATTACTACTTCGGCAACTATCTGCTGCTCCCCACGCCCCCCAGCGACCGTGACAAGGGTTGGCTCGAAGCCAGCTTCGACAAGCTGATCGGCCAGGATCCCAGGATCCGCCATCGCACCTTCCAGTGGCCGCTGGCCGAGGGACAGAACAGCCGGGTCGCCGGCTTCGTGGCGGCGGGATACCAATACATGGAGTGCGTGGTGCTGGCACTGGAAGCCGCCAGCTGGCAGACACCGAGCGACCAGGACCTCGCCCCGGCCCGCCCCTTCACCCCTGCCGACTGGGATGACTGGCTGACCCTGGAGCTCGATGACAGGGACCCAGGTCATGAGGAGGAGAGCTACCTCGCCTACCTGCAGTCACGGCGCGACCTCTATCAGGCCATGATCGCCGATGGACTGGGACAGTGGTGGGGGATCTGGCATCAGGATCGCCTGGTCGCCAGTTGCGGCCTCTTCTTCACCGGCACCATGGGGCGCTTCCAGCTGGTTCGTACCCATCAGGATTGGCGAAACCGGGGCCTCTGCCGTCAGTTGCTGAGCCAGGTCGCCCGTCAGGGGTTCGAGCGAGCCAGGCAGCTCATCATAGTGGCCGACGAGCACTACCACGCCCAGCGGGTCTACCGCGCCCTGGGTTTCGTCCCGGTGGCGCGTATCGGCAGCCTGTGCCGCTGGACTCACCAGCCATAGGCGTCTGGCGCAAATGAAAACGGGAGGCTGATGCCTCCCGTTTTTTCATGGTGCAGCCCTTCAGGGTTGCGGTGCTTCCAGCTCGCTGGCCAGCGCCTGCTCGACGTCGGTCGAGGCAGCCGCCGAGGGAGCCACAGCCGCAGACACGGGGGACGCGCTCAGCGCGGTCGAGATGGCCGCGGATGACGTAGCAACGGAAGCCTCAACCGTGGCGGGCGCGGCAGAGACGGCGGCGGGAGCCGTGCATTGGCAGTCCACGGCCTTGGCCTGCTGGCCTTGATGCGGGGCATACCAACCCTTCAGCCCCTGCTCCAGCCGGTCGGCGGCGGCTTGCGGCGCCATGGTGCCGAGCAGCACACTCTGACTCACCTCGGCCAGCTCATCCCCCAGCTTGGGGGTGCCGCGAGAGAGGATCTGGGTGGCGACCCGGATGGTAGAGTCACACTGATCTCGCCACTCCATCATCTCTTTGGCCGCCGGGTTGGTGGCCTCGAAGAAGTGGTTGGAGAGGGAGAAGAACCCCGGCAGCGAATTGGTATAGAGCTCGGCAAACTGGGAGGTGGTCAGCCACTGCAGGAAGGTCATGGCGGCCTCCTTGTTCTTGCTGGCCGGGTTCATCCCCATGCCGATGTCGGTGTGATCGGTGAAGAAGCAACCGTCACCCTGCTTTGCCACAGGGGGGCGCATGACACCGAAGTCCACCTTGCCGGTGAAGGGGGCTATCTCCCAGGAGCCGGCCGCATAGAAGGCAGCCTTGCCGGAGGTGAATAGCTCGTTGGTAGTGGCGTAGTCACGACCCTCCCCCCCCTCGCCGAGATAGGCACGCCAGCGGGCCAGCTCCTCGAACACCTTGACGTATTGCGGGTTGTCGAGCCGCTCCTGGCCGCCAATCAGCGCCAGCCTGCCATCCTCCCCCTTCCAGTAGTTGGGGCCAATGTTCTGGAAGCCCAGCTCGGAGGCGACCCAGCTCTCGGAGCCACTCATGGCCAGCGGCACATAGCGACCATCCGCCTTCACCTTGTCGAGCACGGCGAAAAACTCGTCCCGGGTCTGGGGCACGGCCAGCCCCAGCTCGCTGAAGATCTGCTTGTTGTAGAAGAAGCCGTGAATGACGGAAGCCATGGGCACGCAGAAGGTCTGGGCCCCGCTGTCGGTCTGCCAGGGGGACTGGGCGAAGCTCGGGAAATTCTCCATCCCGGCCATCTCGCTCAGCTCCGCCAGATGACCCGCCTTGAACAGGGCCAGGGAGTCATCGAACGGGCGGCAGGTGATGAGATCCCCTGCCTTGCCCTCCTTCAGACTGGCCCAGAGCGTCGGCATGTAGTCGACGTTCTGCACCCCGTTGAAGCTCACCTGTATGCCCGGGTGAGCGGCCTCGAAGGCGGGGATGATCTTCTCCTCCCACAGGGCCTTGTCATCAATCCGCCAGCTTTCGATCACCAGCTCGCTGGCCATCAGCTGGCCACACAACAGGAGACTCAGGGCCCCGATCCACTTGTTAGCCATAAGTCCTCCTACACCTTGAAATGAGCGATCAATTGCTGCTGCTTGGCGACCAGTTCCGCCAGCACTTCACTGCTGCCTGCCGATTCACGGGCCTCCCGTTCGGTCTCGTAGGCCACGTCCGCAATGCCGGCGATATGACGGGCCACCCCCTGACTGACCGAGATCTGTTCCTGGGCCGCATGGGCGACCTGATCCGCCATCGACTTGATGGCACTCATCCGCTCGGCGATGGATTGCAACGCCTGATCCATGGCCCGGGTCTGTGACACGCAACCCTGGGTCTGCTCCTGGCTGCGCCCCATCACCTCCATCACCTGCTTGCTGGAGCTCTGCAGGTTTTCGATCATGGCCTGGATCTCTTCGGTCGAGGTCTGGGTCCGGTTCGCCAGCGCCCTGACCTCGTCCGCCACCACCGCAAAGCCGCGGCCGGCATCACCGGCCCGTGCCGCCTCGATGGCCGCATTCAGTGCCAGCAGGTTGGTCTGCTCGGCAATGCTGCGGATCACGTCCAGAATACTGCCGATGTTGTTGCTGAATTCCCCCAGCTTGTGGGTGATGCCGACCGCCTCCTCCATGGCGCCAGCCAGCTGTTCGGTGATCCGGCGCGTGGTCGCCACCTGCTTGCGACCGGCACGTGCCTCCTCGTCGGCCAGATCCACCTCGCGCTTGGTGCCATCTGTGGAGCGGGCCACCTCGGTGGCGCTCACCTCCAGTTCGGTGATGGCGGCGGCCACCTGGTCGGTCTGGCTCTTCTGATCCTGCACCCTGGACATGGCCCTTTCGCTTATCTCGGCGGCGCGGCTCGCCTCCTCCACCAGATGGCGGGAACCGGCGTTGATCTGGGAGAGCAACTCCCCCGTCTTGTCCGCCAGGGTGTTGATGGAACGAGTCAGGCTGCCGAATTCACAGCGGCTCTGGTAGTCGATGCGCCGGGTCATGTCCCCGGTGGCCATGCGATCCAGCGCCCGATCGATCAGCTGCAGCGGACGCTGTATGCTGCGGGCCGTGGTGTAACCGATGATGAGCGCGGCGGCGGCCGAGATGGCGGAGACGATCAGGATCCAGAAGCTGGCACTGCTGACGGCGTCATCGGCCCCGATCCGGCTCTGGCTGGCGATGCTGCCCGCCGACTTGCCCATCTCGTCCAGCAGCGCCAGGCTGTTGACCAGGCTGGTGTCGAGCTGCTGATTCAAGGTTTGCAGCGAGGCGGCAAGCTGCTGGGCATTACGCATGGTGGCCAGCAGCCCCTGCGGGCCGAGCGCCAGCTCCTGCATCCTGTCCAGATTGACGACGAAGCGCTGCCTCACGTCATCGGGCACCAGCACCCGCTCGAGCCGCTTGCGCGCCATCTCGATATCCTTGGCGAGCACCTTCTCCAGTTCGTTGAGATCTGTCTTGGCGTCGGCTCGACGGATATTCTTCAGATCCCGGGCGATGCCGGAGGTGATGAGTTCGGCCTTGTTGCGCATGGAACGCTTGCTGGCGGTCTGCTGCAACAGCAGATCGGCGGCCCACTGATAGGTGTCTTCCAGCCTGATAAAGGCCAGCTCCAGCTCATGACGGCGATCGAGGGCGGCTATCCACTGACCATGCTGGCTCAGCACCTGATCCGCCAGACCGTAGAACTCCCGGGTGGCCCCATCGACCTGACGAAAGCGCTCGCCCGCCTCGGCCACATCGTTGAAGCGGGCCATCTCCTTGCTCTGGGCAACGAAGCGCGCCTGCTGCGCCTTGAACTGGCTGGCCAGCTGCGGCAACTGGGTGGCATCCTCGCTGGTCCTGTAGGTCAGCACCCAGCGGTTGCTGTCCTGCAGTGCCCCCTTGAGCCCGGCGACGGCGATAACCAGGGGAGTGGCACGATCCGATACCTGGGACAGTCCCTCATTGATCCCCCGGATCTTCAGAATACTGATGAAGCCCAGCAGAACCAGCAGCAGCAACATCAGCACAAATCCGGCGATGATCCGCTGCACGATAGATAAACCCATGGAGACATCCTCACTCGTTGGGAAATAAAGGGGTTAACGCAGAGGCTATCGGCACGCCGAGGCAATGGAAGAGCAATAAGTGACACTTTGAGGGGCCGGATCACAGTTATTGCCCCGAGCCAGACAGAAAAGGGCCCGAACAGAGCCGGGCCAAAGAGACATGCTTGGTTGTCATGGCCTTGAGGCGGCCAACCCTGTCATCAGAAGCGATAGCCGACGCCAAACATGAAGGCAACCGGATCGATGGAGGTATTGATGGTGCCCACTGCGGTGTGCACGTCGGTGTCGATGTCGATGAGCCAGGCGGAGGCGTTGACGAACCAGCGGTCATTGATCGCCATGTCCAGCCCCACCTGACCCGCCAACCCCCAGGAGGAGTCGACGCTCACATCCGTGCCCGCCAGTGCCCCACGGCCCTCTTCATCGAAGAAGGTGGTGTAGTTGATACCGGCACCGACATAAGGACGCACCTTGCTGTTGGCATCACCGAAATAGTACTGCGCCATCAGGGTCGGCGGCAGGTGCTTGACCTTGGCGACCTCACCCAGCCCCGGGGTCGACACCGAGTGGGAGAAGGGGGTCGCCGCAAGCAGCTCGACGCCCCAGTTGTCCGTCAGCATGTAGGAGAGGGTCAGCCCCAGCTGCATGTTGCTGTCGATATCCAGCTCGCCGGTGCCGAGGACGTCGTCACTGCTGGTCTGGGGGGAGACAAAGGCCAGACCGCCACGCACCAGAATGTCGCCGGCCTGGTGGGCCAGGACGGCGGGGGAAGCAAAAGCGGCTGCGATCAGGAGAGGAAGGACTTTTTTCATCACATATTTCCTTTTTGTTTTCTTTCTATGTTGTAAGCCCGAAAACTATAAAAGGATGTGAATGACTGGTTATTGATTTGGCTCAATAGTTATCAAGAAATAGATGGATGTACACAACAGCTTCTAACAATCATAAAATCAACTCAAAATACTAAAAAACCATTTAAATACAGCACCTTGAAATATAAACACACCATAAGAACAGCCTTAAAATATCAAATAAATACACCTTAATCGCGCTCACATTGCCTTTTAACTGTTGTTTAATTATGCCGGTCAGCGTATTTTATTAAAGCAATGTAGCCATGCTGTAATTTAATCTTTATGAAACCACAAACACGCAAAGACAAAATCATCGGCATCCTGGCAGCCATCTGGGGCATCGGCTCCTTCCTGTTTATCCTGCTCGGCGTTCTGTTTGCCCTCGCCTTCCTGATGCTGGCTCACTGACACTCCGCCGTCACCGCTCATACTCCCGGTGACTGTCCTGCCGTGCCCGATCCAATGCCACATTCAGCCACTCCCAGGCTCAGTGTCTGCGCCCGTCGCTGACGCCGGCCCGAGGAAAGATCCCTCGCGTCCCTCTCGATCGCCCACAAAAAAGGGGCCAAGGCCCCTTGTCTGTCTGATGTGCCCTTACTTGTTCAGCAAGGGGGCCAGGAAGCGCGCGGTGTGCGACTCCTTGCAACGGCTCATCTCCTCCGGCGTCCCGGTCACCAGGATACGGCCACCGCCAGCACCCCCTTCCGGCCCCAGATCGACGATCCAGTCGGCGGTTTTGATGACGTCCAGATTGTGCTCGATGATGACGATGGTGTTGCCCCGATCCCGCAGCTGGTGCAGCACTTTGAGCAGTTGCTGGATGTCGTGGAAGTGCAGCCCCGTGGTCGGCTCGTCCAGGATGTAGAGAGTCTGGCCGGTGTCGCGCTTGGAGAGCTCCCGCGCCAGCTTGACCCGCTGCGCCTCGCCACCCGACAGGGTGGTGGCGGACTGGCCGAGGCGGATGTAGGAGAGGCCCACATCCATCAGGGTTTGCAGCTTGCGCGCCACCGCAGGGACGGGATCGAAGAACGCGCGGGCATCTTCCACCGTCATCTCGAGGATCTCGTGGATGTTCTTGCCTTTGTACTTCACCTCCAGGGTCTCGCGGTTGTAGCGCTTGCCCTTGCAGACGTCGCACGGCACATAGACATCCGGCAGGAAGTGCATCTCCACCTTGATGACGCCATCCCCCTGACAGGCCTCGCAGCGGCCCCCCTTGACGTTGAAGGAGAAGCGACCCGGCAGGTAGCCGCGGGAGCGCGCCTCCTGAGTGCCGGAGAGCAGCTCGCGGATCGGAGTGAACAAGCCGGTATAGGTGGCAGGATTGGAGCGCGGGGTGCGGCCGATCGGGCTCTGGTCGATGTCCACCACCTTGTCCAGGTGCTCCAGCCCTTCCACTTCGCGATAGGGGGCCGGCGTGGACTCGGTGGCCTTGTTGAGTTCCCGGTGGGCGATGCGAAACAGGGTGTCGTTGATCAGGGTCGACTTGCCGGAGCCGGAGACCCCGGTGACGCAGGTCATCACCCCGATGGGCAGATCCAGGTTGACGTTGCGCAGGTTGTTGCCGCTCGCCCCCTTGAGCTTCAACCACTTGCCGGTGAGCGGGGTACGCTCATCCGGAATGGCGATCTGCTTGCGACCGGAGAGGTAGTCACCGGTCAGCGATTCGGGGTTGGCGATGATCTCTTCCGGCGTCCCCTGGGCGACGATGGCACCACCGTGCACGCCGGCCCCGGGGCCGATATCGAGCACATGATCGGCGAGGCGGATGGCATCCTCGTCGTGCTCCACCACGATCACGGTATTGCCCAGATCGCGCAGATGAGTGAGGGTCTTGAGCAGCCGCTCGTTGTCCCGCTGGTGCAGGCCGATGGAGGGCTCATCCAGCACGTACATGACCCCCACCAGACCGGCGCCGATCTGGCTCGCCAGCCGGATCCGCTGCGCCTCGCCGCCGGAGAGGGTCTCGGCGCTGCGAGACAGGCTCAGGTAATTGAGGCCGACGTTCACTAGGAAGCCAAGCCGCTCGACTATCTCCTTGAGGATCTTCTCGGCGATCTGGGCGCGCTGGCCGCTCAGGTTCAACCCCTCGAAGAAGGCGAGCGCATCGCCGATGGACTGCTCGGCGATGGCCGGCAGGTTGCGGTTGTCCACGAAGACATGGCGCGCCTCTTCCCGCAACCGGCTGCCACCGCAGCTGGTGCAGGACTTGTTGGCAATGTACTTGGCCAGCTCTTCCCGCACCGAGTTGGATTCAGTCTCCCGGTAGCGGCGCTCCATGTTGTGCAATATCCCCTCGAACGGATGCTTGCGTACCACCACATCGCCACGATCGTTCATGTAGCGGAACTCGATCTCGGTGCGACCGGAGCCGCGCAGGATCACTTCCTGGGTCTTGGCTGGCAGATCCTCCCAGGGTGCCTCCAGATCGAACTTGTAGTGCTCGGCGAGGGATTTCAGCATCTGGAAGTAATAGAAGCTGCGTTTGTCCCAACCGCGGATGGCGCCACCGGCCAGGCTCTGGCCCGGATCGTGGATCAGCTTGGCGGGATCGAAGTACTGCTGCACCCCGAGACCGTCGCAGGTGGGGCAGGCGCCGGCCGGGTTGTTGAAGGAGAAGATGCGTGGCTCCAGCTCCGACATGGAGTAACCGCACTCGGGGCAGGCGAAGTTGGCGGAGAAGATCAGCGGGGCAATCCCCTCCTCCCCGTCCATGGGCGCCACCAGCACGATGCCGCCGGAGAGGGTCAGTGCCGTCTCGAAGGACTCCGCGAGGCGCAGCGCCAGGTCATCACGCACCTTGAAGCGATCCACCACCACTTCGATGGTGTGCTTCTTGTGCAGCTCCAACGGGGGAGGATCGGAGAGATCGCACACCTCCCCATCGATGCGAGCACGAATGTAGCCCTGGGCCGCCAGGTTCTCCAGCAGCTTGGTGTGCTCCCCCTTGCGATTGCGCACCACGGGCGCCAGCAACATCAGCTTGGTGCCTTCGGGCTGGGCCAGCACCTGATCCACCATCTGGCTGATGGTCTGGGCGGCGAGCGGGATGGCGTGGGTCGGACAGCGCGGCTCGCCGACCCGGGCAAACAGCAGACGCAGGTAGTCGTAGATCTCGGTGATGGTGCCGACGGTCGAGCGCGGGTTGTGGGAGGTGGACTTCTGCTCGATGGAGATGGCCGGCGAGAGCCCCTCGATATGGTCCACATCCGGTTTCTCCATCAGGGAGAGGAACTGGCGGGCATAGGCGGAGAGCGACTCCACATAGCGGCGCTGGCCTTCGGCATAGAGGGTATCGAACGCCAGGGAAGACTTGCCGGAACCGGACAGGCCGGTGACCACGATCAACTTGTCGCGGGGCAAAATCAGATTGATGTTCTTGAGGTTGTGGGTGCGGGCACCCCGGATCACGATTTTTTCCATCTTGTTGCGCGCTCGATACGGGAACCAGAGCGGGCCAGTATGGCATAGAGACTACTGGATGAATAGACAGCCTTTTATCATCCCATCCCGGCGCTCAGAGATACTCCTTGGCCCAGCTCACCGCCTGCAGGCGGTTCTTGACGTTCAACTTCTTGAACACGTTATAGAGGTGGGATTTGATGGTGTGTTCGCTCACGAACAGGCTGTCGGCAATCTCGGTGTTGGAGGCCCCCGTCATCAGGTGGCGGACTATCTCCTGCTCACGGGCCGTCAGCAGCGTCTGGTTGCGCAGGGGCTGGCCGCTTCCCTTGCGGTAGTAATCCACCAGATCGCACAGCAGATGGCGCGGGATCCAGTACTCCCCCTGCAACACCTTGCGGATGCCGATCACCAGCCTGTCCAGGTTGTCCTGACGGAAGAAGAGCCCACTGGTATGAGGCCACATTAGCAGCAGCTCCCGATCCGTGCTGGTCGGGGCATTGAGCAGCACGGCACTGGCCTCGCCGAAACGGCTGCAGATGGCCTTGCTCCAGTCTGCCTGCTGAGCCGACTTGAGATAGTCCAGATCGATCAGCAGCAGCGTCTGAGCTCCGGTTTCGGAGGGCTCAGGCAAGGCATCCAGCTCCCCGACCAGCAAGATGGACAAGCCAAGCTGTTCGCTGAGGTGACGCTGGAAACTGGTGGCTTGTGCATTATTTTCGGTGATCAGCACTAGGGGATATTCGGGCGTCATCAAGAGAACTTCCTTGCACATTCGAGTCGGGGTTTTCGGCAAGGAAGAGTACCAATCCCCCTCCTGGCTGCAGCATTAAAAAAGTATTAGACGCCGTTGTGATTCCTTTGAAGCTCAGCAATTTTCCAGCCAATACAAATGACTAGCACGCCCCCCCCATTTGGGGGTCAGGTAGTGCCGACCACCACCATAACAGGCCTTGGCCGTCGTTGCAGCACTCTGCTCCGCCGTCCCCTTGCTGGTGGGCCCCTACCTCGGGTAAGTTACTCGGACGCCAGCGGCGGGGTTTGGTGCTCGCCGGGACAGGAAGGTGTGCGCTCATCTTCGCCAACTGGTATTATTGCGGGTAAACGCTGCGGCGGTGGCCGATAAACGCGTCGGTTGAATCTGGCACAGCCGTGACATGCGTGAAGATGAGGCCCATCCGTGGCGCACATCTCATTGCAAACAAACGACATATTGAATGGGCCCAGGCATTTGGCCTGGCCGGTATACATAAGGGTGGAAGAGAGATTATGGCCAGTCGAGGCATCAACAAAGTCATTCTGATCGGTAACCTGGGGCAAGACCCGGAAGTGCGCTACATGCCGAGCGGCGGTGCCGTGACTAACATCACCCTGGCCACCTCCGACACCTGGCGCGACAAGCAGACCGGTGAGCAGAAAGAGCGAACCGAGTGGCACCGCGTGGTGTTCATGGGCAAGCTGGCCGAAGTGGCCGGCGAGTACCTGAAGAAGGGTTCCCAGGTCTATGTCGAAGGCAAGCTGCAGACCCGCAAGTGGCAGGATCAGAGTGGCCAGGAGCGTTACACCACAGAGGTGCTGGTCGACAGCTTCACCGGCGTAATGCAGATGCTGGGCGGCCGTCCGCAAGGCGGCGCAGGCCAGGGCATGGGTGGTCAACAGTCCCAGGGCAACTGGGGTCAGCCACAACAGGCCGCCCCCCAGCAAGCGATGCAACGCCCGGCCGCCGCCCCGCAGCAGAATATGCAGCCGCAGGGTGGTTACGGTCGTCCTGCCCAGCAGCCTCAGTCTGCACCGCCGGTCTACAACGAGCCGCCGATGGATTTCGACGACGATATCCCGTTCTGATCTACAAAAAGGCCCTGATCACTCAGGGCCTTTTTGTCTGTTTCTGACGCATTCACCCCCACCCTCATCATGTTGTTGCGACGATCCGGCCCCTCCTCTCTTCCTCGCCCCGACTTGTCGCTATCATCTGGACGTAACACTCCTCCGAGAATAAGCATGAGTTATCCTGGTCGCCTGCTGCGCCTCATCTTGCTGGTGTTTGCTGCCCCTCTGGTCGCCGAGCCGCTACGAGTGGGAGTGAGCTTCGCCATCCCTCCCTACGTGATCACCCACGAAGATCGCGGCATCGAGCTCGATCTCCTGCGCGAGGCATTCGCCGGCAGCGATCATGTGCCCGAGTTCACCTATCTGCCTCTCGAGCGGACCTTCCGGATGCTGGAGGAAGGCAAGCTGGATGCCATCATCAACGTCAAGCCAGGCATGCTTAACAATGCCCACCTGTCACAGGCGGTGATCACCTTTCACAATCGGGTCTTTACCCTCGACAAGACGGCATTTCACACCATGAGGGATCTGCAGACGCTGCGCGTCAGCGCCTTCCAGCGGGCACGGCAGATCCTGGGAAAAGAGTTTGCCGAGCTGGTCGATCAGAACCCCCACTACGAGGAAGTGGCACGGCAGGAGGGGCAGGTACAGAAGCTGCTGCTGGGACGTACGGATGCCGTGATCCTGGAGCAGCGGGTATTCTACTACTACATGACGCAACTGCTCGGGCAGACAGAGGGCAGCGTACGCTACTCCTCCGATCGGGTCAGACAACATGATCTCTTTCCCCCTACCCAGTACCACTTCGCCTTTCGCCAGGCGACGGCGCAGCGGTGGTTCGATCGCCAGTTGAGCAGGATGAAGGAAGATGGGCGCTATGAACGGATCTTTGCCGCCTATGGCGCGTCGCCATCGTATAGAAACATAAAAGCCAGCCCATGACGGACTGGCTTGATACTGGCCCCAGAGGAACAACAGTGTAGTGGAGCGTTACTTCATCGCGCCGCCATTTTTCAGGTCGGCTTTCTGCCGTTTGGCCTCGCGCTTCTCTTTCAGTGACATCTGCGGTTTTTTCTTGGCATCTTTGCCGTGATGCTGTTCTTTGTTGCTCATCATCAGACTCCAAAAATGTTACCAGGACAGTTGGAATGAGATTCCAGCATGTCATCCGAATCATAGATCACAGTACGCTAGCAGTGACGATCGAGGATCGCACTGGCACCAGCATACCCCCACCCTCCATCGGGATCCAGCCTCACTGGACGGCAGTGTCGCGCAGGGCGTGGACCTCGTCATCTACGTTCCGACAAACCGCAATAACCGGCTTGTATCAGGGCGAAAACCGGCAAGAAAACGCACTCAAGTTGCCCTTTTGGGGTCAAGAGGACGATTACATAAGAGTCGGCTTCCGGAGTGTGTTAGGGTGAACCATCACCTGCCGCAGGAGTGCGCCATGAAAAAGCTGGAAATGAAAGATCTTACCGAGGCCGAAAAAGCCGAGATCACCCTGTTGCTGCAGAAGGCCCAGGCCAATGCCGATCACACCCTGACCAACGGGGAACGCAACAAGATCCGTGAAGAGGGACGCCTGAAAATCGCAGAGGATCGCGCCAAGGCAGCCAAGGCGGCCTCCGCACTGGCACGGGAGAAGGCCAAGGAACGAGCCAAGAATCAGGTGCTGCCTGAAACCTTCAACTGGGCGGATTCCGTCAGCAACAAGTACCGCAGCAAGCGATAATTTCCGCCTCCCATGTCCGGATGCTTGTGCTGTCACCCGGACATGAGCCTACATACTGCCCTTTCCCATACCGGAAATTTATAGATAACCTTCTGGTATAAAACGATTTTATCAAGATAAAACGCTAACCCCTCCTCGTCGGGCCGGAATTAATACCAAGATAAAGATTGCCATGACGGAGTGAGCGTGTTCTAATCGATTTCGATGGTTCGGTAGTTCAGACCTGATTATGTTAGGCAGTCATTTTAAAGCAGTGATTTGTGCATAGAGTTGTCCCAGATGATTCTCGCCAAATAATTCTCCTTCTTTAGTGCTCCCCATACGTATTGCTGACGAAAAATCATGGATTGCTACAAACGTAGCGTTTCAACATCACTATTCAAGGAAATTATTATGTCTAACAAAATGACTGGTACCGTAAAGTTCTTCAACGCTGAGAAAGGTTTTGGCTTCATCTCCCCGGCTGACGGTGGCAAAGACGTGTTCGTACACTTCTCCGCTATCCAGTCCACCAGCTTCAAAACCCTGGACGAAGGTCAGCGCGTTGAGTTCACCATCGAGCAAGGCCAGAAAGGCCCGGCTGCTGCCAACGTAGTTGGTCTGTAATTCAAGCCAGGAAGCCTTTTCGTCAACCGGAAAGTCCTTCTGCAAGAATTGAAAAAACCCGCCTAGGCGGGTTTTTTGTTGCCTGCTTTTTACCTCTCTACCTTTCGCCTCTCTCAATCCCCTCCCAGATCCCACCTCACCGTCGTTCCACCGCCGCAAGTCCCCTGTAATCACCACCGGATACAACGAGGGCGCCAACATGGCGCCCTCGTTACTGATGGATGAATGCGAGCGTCCTCACAACGGCAGGCTGATCCTCGCCTCCAGGCCACTCTCGGGGCGATTGTGGAGGCTGAGCTCCCCGCCGTGCTGGTGCACCAGGGTCCGGGCGATGGCGAGCCCCAGCCCCACGCTGCCCGATTCGGTGTTGCGGGCCTCATCGAGGCGCACGAAGGGTTTGAATACCTCCTCCAGCTGGCCCTCGGCGATGCCGGGCCCCCGATCGCAGACCAGGATCAGCAGCTCGGATTCGGTGCGCACCAGTGACACCTCGGCGCCCCCCGCGTATTTGATGGCGTTGCCGATGAGGTTTTGCAGCACCCGGCGCAGGGTATTGGCGCGGCAGGCATAGACCTGCTTGCCCTGTGCCAGGCAGATGACGGGCTGGCCGGTATCCGCATAGTCATCGCACAGGCTCTCCAGCAGGCTGACCAGATCCAGCTCCCGGGTCGCCTCCTGCTGCCCCTCCTCCCGGGCGAAGCTCAGGGTCGCCGCCAGCATCTGCTCCATCTGTTGCAGGGTCTGCTGGAATCGCTCCTTGTCCTCGCCGTCTGCCAGAAACTCGCTGCGCAGCCGCAGGCTGGTGATGGGGGTGCGCAGGTCATGGGAGATGGCGGCCAGCATCCGGGTTCTGTCCTGCACGAAGCGATCGAGCCGGGTGTGCATGCGGTTGAAGGCCTGGATGGACTCGCGGATCTCGGTGGGCCCCTCCTCGCGCAGGGGCTCTATGTCCTCCCCGCGCCCCAGCCTGTCGGCGTTGGCGGCCAGCTGTTTGAGGGGCAGGGTCGCCCGGCGGAACAGCCAGATCATCAGGCCTATCACCAGGCTCGCCACCAGCAGCAGGTTGAGGGTGGTCTGCCAGGACCAGCTCACCGCCTCCTTGTCCACCAGGGAGCTGAACTGCAGCCAGCCCCCGTTGGGCAACTGGATGGAGCCATAGAGCCGCATGTCCTGGGGCGGCGGCATGCCGTTGCGATCCTTCATCATGCGGTTGTGGTGCTGCCAGGCCCGGCTGCGCTGTATGTCCTGCTTCAGCTCGGCGCTGATCTCCACCGACAGGGACGACGGATACCCGAGCTTGGCCCGTACCAGCTTCTCGAAGCGGGGGCTGCGGTTGTCAGGTTGCAGCGGCTCGTCGGCGAGGCGCAGCAGCAGGGTCTCGCTGCGGCTCGCCTTGAGGATCTCGTGATAGAGGGAAGGGGGGGAGAGGGAGAGCAGCCTCACCACAGAGATGATCCGCTGCATGGCGTTACGGCTGTTGACGTAGCCGAGCGCCTCCTCTCGATCCGAGCGGTAGATCTGGATGCTGAGCAGCTGGATCAACACCAGTCCCGCCAGGGCCACCAGCACTATCTGGCCGGTCAGCCCCTTGGGCAGCAGCCTGGCGAAGAAGCCCTTGATCATGCCGGCCTCACTCCTGGGTCACGTCGGCGGCGAACAGATAACCGCCGCCCCAGATGGTCTTGATGAGCTCGGGATTCTTGGGATCCCGCTCCAGCTTGCGGCGCAGCCGGCTCACTAGGGTATCGATGGCGCGATCGAAGGCGACCGCCTCCCGGCCACGGGCCAGATCCAGCAGCTGATCCCGGCTCAGCACCCGCTGGGGCCGCTCCAGAAACACCTTGAGCAGATCGAACTCGGCGGTGGAGAGGCTCATCCCCACCCCCTCCTCGTCCACCAGCTCGCGGCGATTGATGTCGAGCAGCCAGCGATCGAAGCGCAGATCCCGGGTCAGGGCCTCGGGGACGGGCTGGATCTCCGCCTGGGTGCGGCGCATCACCGCCTTGATGCGGGCCAGCAGCTCGCGGGGGTTGAACGGCTTGGCGAGGTAGTCATCGGCCCCCATCTCCAGGCCGATGATGCGGTCCGTCTCCTCCCCCATGGCGGTGAGCATGATGATGGGCAGACGGGACTTCACCCTGAGCTCGCGGCACAGAGTCAGGCCATCTTCCCCCGGCATCATCAGATCCAGCACCAGCAGATCGAACTCCCGCTCGTCCAGCAGCCGCTTCATCTCCTTGCCATCCCGGGCACAGCTGACACGCATGCCGTGTTGTTCCAGAAAGCGCTTGAGCAGATCGCGGATCTCGCTGTGATCGTCGACCACCAGAATATGAGGGCTGCCTTGGTTCATCATTGTCTCTCCCGTTATCGAGCTGGGGCGATTATACGAGAATCAATCGGGCGGGTTGTGTCAAAGTGTGCCAGAGCGCCAAGATGCCACACTCTGCTACAAAATAGGCTTCAACTGGCAAAATTCAGACACTTCCACGGTGTTTACTGGATACCAAGGCGAAACAGCCTCTACCCGTATTCATCCGACAGGAGTTACCCATGAAAAAGCTGACCAAGACCCTGCTGACCGCCACCCTGATCCTCGGCCTGCCGCTCGGCGCCTATGCCGCCAGCGAGGCAGTCTCCACCGCCCAGCCGACCCAGGCCACGGCGGCCGGTTGCCCCATGGACGGTTCCGGCATGATGGGCGGCAAGCACCACGGCGGTCGCCACGACAAGATGGCCCGCATGAAGAACATGACCCCGGAACAGATCCAGGCTCACCTGCAACAGCGCTACGACAAGATTGAAGATCCGGCCAAGAAGGCCGAGTTCGTGAAAAACCTCGGCCTGCGTGCCGACGGCATGATCAAGCACGCTGAGGTGATGAAGCAGTTCGCAGAAGCAAATCAGTAAGTCGAGGCGATGAAGCAGTTCGCAGAAGCGAACCAGTAAATCGACGCAAACCAGCAAGCAAGATAACGACAGGGTGGCCATGGCCACCCTGTTTTTTTCGTGTCCGCTCAACCGCCCTGTCCTGCGACTGACGCCGCATGGCGCCACTTTTCTGCCTCCCTGCACCGGGATATGTGAGCGATAACAAACGTTTTATTTTCGAAATAGCTAATAATGGCGGCTCAAATAACAGGATCGGGCAAGGCCCCGGCCACAGTGGACAGGAGTCGTTATGGGATGGAATCTGGGCACAATCAAGGGGCGTTATACCGCCGTCTTCCTGGGGTTCATGGCGCTGGTGTGCGCCCTGACGGTGATCGGCATCCAGCTCTGGATCAAGCCGGCGCTGCAGAAGGCCGGTGAGCAGAATGTGGCGCTGCGGGTCAGCGAGATAGCCACCGACATCCGCGACCAGCTCAACGGGGTGCAGAGCCAGTCCCGCAGCATCACCCAGCTGGTGGCCCAGCTGCCGAGCGAGCAGATCGACGCCCTGCTGCCCGCCCTCATCGATCAATACGGCAACGCCATGGTCTTCGGCGGCGGCATCTGGCCCCTGCCGGAGAAACGCGAGGCGGGCCGCGCCAAGTTCAGCACCTTCTATCACAGGGACGCGGCCAACGCCCTCATCCCCAACACCTACTGGAACTCGGCCGAGGCACCGAACTACTTCGAGCAACCCTGGCACAAGGCGGGGCAGCAGGCTCCCCGCGGCATGTGCGTCTGGGCCGCCGCCTACAAGGATGGCGCCAGCCAGCAGCCGAGAACCAACTGCGCCATGGGGATCTACCGGGACGGCGCCCTGTACGGGGTGTCGACCATAGACGTGACTCTGGGGTTCTTCAACGAGCTGGTGGCCAGGAAGGAGCAGGAGATAGGCGGCCAGGTGATGATAGTCGAGGCTGACGGCAAGATCCTGAGCAAGAATGCCCGCCTCGGCGGCGACGTTGTGCTCGGCAATCTCTCCGCCCACGCCGACTACCCCTTCGCCGGTGCCATCGCCGGCCTGCTCGGCCAGGACGCGAGCAAGGGCTTGCTGCGCACAACCTTCCAGGATCAGGGAGAGGAGCAGACCCTGCTGATGGAGGCCATAGAAGGCACTCCCTGGCTGCTCGCCACCGCCCTGCCGACCCGTATCCTGACCCAGGACAGCCGGGACGTGCTCGCCACATTGGCCGCGATCCAGCTGCCCCTGGTGGGGCTGCTGTTCGTGCTCATGGTGCTGGCCATCAGCCAGCTCGGCAGCCGGTTGCAGACCCTCAAGCTCAACATAGATGCCCTCAGCGCCGGCGATGCGGACCTGACGGCCCGTATCCAGGTGAAGGGTCATGACGAGCTGGACAACATAGCCCTGTCGGTGAACCGCTTCATCGCCTACCTGCAGCAGATGATGGTGCAGGTGACGGACGCCACTGACCTCATCACCCGGGAGCTGGCACAGCTCGATCAGCAGACAGGTCAGGCCCGACGGATCCTCGGGGAACACGCCAGCGAGACGGATCAGGTGGTCACCGCCCTCACCGAGCTCAGCTCCACCGCCGACAGCGTGGCCCAGCACGCCAGCGACTCGGCCAGCTTCACCGAGGCCGCCAATGGCCAGGCCGCCAACTCGCGCAAGGTGGTGGGCTCGGCCTCCGCCAGCGTGGTGGCCCTGATCGACGAGGTGGATCTCGCCGCCGCCAAGGTGCTGGAGATGCAGGAGGATGCCAAGCAGATCGGCAGCGTGCTCGGGGTGATAGGCGGCATCGCCGCCCAGACCAATCTGCTGGCGCTCAACGCCGCCATCGAGGCAGCCCGGGCCGGGGAGCAGGGACGAGGCTTCGCCGTGGTGGCCGACGAGGTGCGCGCCCTGGCGGCCCGCACCCAGAACAGCACTGCCGAGGTGGGCAGCATGCTGTCGCGCCTCACCCAGGGGGTAGCCGAGGCCGTGGTCGCCATGGAGCAGACCAAGCGCAGCTGCCAAGCCGCAGCCGACACCACGGGTCAGGTCACCGGCGGGCTCGACAGCATGGCCGACTCTGTGGTGCAGATCCACGATCTCAGCAGCCAGATCGCCACCGCCGCCGAGGAGCAGAGCCGGGTGACCGAGGAGATCAACCGCAACATGGTGAGCATTCGCGACATGCTGAACCTGCTGGTGCAAAACGGCAGCCAGACCGAGCAGAGTGCAGCGTCACTGCTCGGCTCCAATCGCCAGCTGCTGGCCCTGGTGCGCCGCTTCAAGGTGTGATGGCGAACGCCAGCCAGCAAAAAGGGGCCCGAGGGCCCCTTTTTCATGCACGTCGTTCAGACTCAGGCCTTGGCTTTGTCGGCCAGGTTCAGGGTCTTGACGGTTTCGCCTTCAAACTTGATGACGACGCTCTTCTGAGCGGCTTCGGTATCCTTGAACAGGGTCTTGGAGGTCTCTGCCAGCATGGGAGATACCTTGTTCAGGGCGCTCAGGTCATAGGTCCACACTTCCAGACCGGCTTCGGTCTTGGTGCTGGCCGGGGCGCCCAGCTTGTCCTTGATGGCCTGCTTGTTGGAGCCGCCTTCCTTGATATCCAAGGCCGTTTTGATCGCTTCGTTGGAGGCGCTGTCCACGGCAGTACCGGCCATCTCTTTGGCGGTGCTGGTGACGCTGCTGGTCACGGAGTCGGTCAGGGAATCCATCAGGCCGGCGTGGGCAACCAGGGGCAGGGCGGTCAGGGCAATCAGAAGGCACTTTTTCATTAAGATACATCTCACAGGAATGAAAGAGCGCGCATCAGACCAGTGAGCTCGATTGGAGTCAAGATGATCCCAAGGTCAAGCCGCATTCGGGGGGGAAGAGGGACTATCGGCTGGACAGGGCGGCCGGGGACGGATAGCGGCCCCCCTAGCCAGAGAGCTGATCCTTGCCCGCCAGCTTGGCCCGGTAGAGCGCCCTGTCCACCCGCGCCATCAACTGGTTCAGGGGTTCATCCGGCATGGACTCCACCAGACCGAAACTCAGGGTGATGGGCTCCACCCCCTTGACCCTGGCATAGCCCAGTCGCTGTCGCAGCTTTTCGGCCACCACATGGGCCTCCGCCAAGCGGGTGTTGGGCAGCACCAGCATGAACTCGTCCCCCCCCCAACGGGCCAGCAGATCGATCTCGCGGATGGAGCCGCGGGTCAGGCGCACTATATCGATCAGGGTCTGATCCCCCACCCCGTGGCCGTGGCGATCGTTGATCTGCTTGAAGTCGTCCACGTCCATGGCGATCACGGCGAAGGGCTCCTTGAAGCGCCGGGCGCGCTCATACTCCAGCCGGACGGCCTGCTCCAGCCGATAGCGGCTGGCGGCCCCGGTCAGGGAGTCCGTCTCCGCCAGGCGGCGGTTCTCCTCCACCTGGTGTTGCAGCGCCAGGTTGAGCCGCTCCAGCTCTGCGGTGCGCTCCGCCACCTGCTGCTCCAGCGAGCGATTGTGCAGCTCCAGCCGGGCATAGAGCTCACGCTGGGCATGGATATCCCGATGCGCCCCTATCATCCTGGCCACGGATCCATCCGGATTGCGCGCTATGATGCGGCCACGATCCTCTATCCAGATGAAGTCCCCGTTGCGGCAGCGGCAGCGGTACTCGACCCGGTAGTCAGGGGCCACCCCGCTCAGATAGGCGTCGAAACAGGCCATCACCCGCGCCAGATCGTCCGGATGGATCACGTTCTCCCAGGTGAACACCGTATTGTTGAGAGAGTGCGGTTCATAGCCCAGCATCTGATACCAGCCCGGATTGCGATAGACGAAGCCGGTGTTGGCATTCCAGTCCCAGATCCCGTCGCTGATGACCTCCAGAATGCCGTGTACCGCGGCCTCATTGAGATCCTGGATCCTGATAGTGTCATTGTCCTGCAGCATGGAAACCATCCTTGTTCTGCTCCCCCGCGCCACTGCGGGTGACTCGAGTCCGGCGGTTGAACATCATTGAAAAATGCGGCCGCCTGCCGGGCTACCCGATGACGACTGCCTGCCTGCAATCCCTGTCATGACAAGGTTATCGGCCGCCCCCAGGCTCCCCTGAATAACAGTAGCAGCAGGGCCTGCCGCCAATCTTGAGCGCCGTCACGCCTTCCCTCTTTTGTCTGCCCGCCCCCTTGCACCAGGGTGGTGCACCCCCTTGGCGCAGCTCTGCCCAAATGGGGCACCTCCCGTCACTCCCTCTGACTGCCATGAAATAAATCATTGAATCAATAGGGAAAAATTCTTGGCGCAATATTTGCCTTTGTCTGAATGAACCACCAAGGATTGGGGACATTGCATGAAGTTAATCACTGCCATCATCAAGCCGTTCAAACTCGATGACGTTCGCGAAGCCCTCGCCACCCTCGGCGTAGAGGGGCTGACGGTCTCCGAGGTCAAGGGGTTTGGCCGTCAGAAGGGGCACACCGAACTCTATCGGGGCGCCGAATACCAGGTGGATTTCCTGCCCAAGGTGAAGCTGGAGATCGCCACCCAGGCCGACAACGTCGAGCCCATCATCGAAGCCATCAGCCAGGCCGCCCACACCGGCAAGATAGGTGACGGCAAGATCTTCGTCTACGACCTGCTGGCCGCCGTGCGCATCCGCACCGGCGAGACAGACGCAGACGCCCTTTGATACGACTGGAACCGAGGAACACGACATGGAAGAGTTGATCACATCCGTCAGCGAGCTGCGCTATGCGCTCGATACCTTCTACCTGCTGATCTCCGGCGTGCTGGTCATGTGGATGGCCGCCGGGTTCGCCATGCTGGAGGCGGGCCTGGTCCGCGCCAAGAACACCACAGAGATCCTGACCAAGAACATCCTGCTCTACGCCATCGCCTGCGTCATGTACCTGCTGGTCGGCTACAACATCATGTACGTGGACAACGGCGCCGGCGGCTGGTTGCCGAGCTTTGGCAGCCTGATGGGCAGCCAGGCCGAGGATGCGGGCCACTCACTGCACGCCGACTTCTTCTTCCAGGTGGTGTTCGTGGCGACCGCCACCTCCATCATCTCGGGGGCGGTGGCCGAGCGGATGAAGCTCTGGTCCTTCCTGCTGTTCTGCGTGGTGATGACAGGCTTCATCTACCCCATAGAGGGCTACTGGAGCTGGGGCGGCGGCTTCCTGAAAGAGGCGGGCTTCTCCGACTTCGCGGGCTCCGGCATAGTCCACATGGCGGGCGCAGCCGCAGCCCTGGCCGCCGTGCTGCTGCTCGGCCCCCGTCGCGGCAAATATGGCAAGCAAGGGGAGATCCATCCCATCCCCGGCTCCAACCTGCCGCTCGCGACCCTGGGCACCCTGATCCTCTGGATGGGCTGGTTCGGCTTCAACGGTGGCTCCCAACTGGCGCTCTCCAGCGCCGCTGACGCCACCGCCATCGGCACCGTGTTCGTCAACACCAACGCCGCCGCGGCCGCCGGTGTGGTCGGCGCCCTGCTGGTCAGCAAGCTCACCTGGGGCAAGGCGGATCTCACCATGATCCTCAACGGCGCCCTCGGCGGTCTGGTCGCCATCACCGCCGACCCGGCCTCCCCCAGCCCGCTGTTCGCCAGCCTGATCGGCGCCCTGGCCGGTGCCCTGGTGGTCTACGCCATCGTCGCCTTCGATCGCCTGAAGATCGATGATCCGGTCGGTGCCATCTCGGTACACGGCGTCTGCGGCCTGTTCGGCCTGATGGTGGTGCCCTTCTCCAACACGAGCGCCACCTTCGGTGCCCAGTTGCTCGGTGCCGCCACCATCTTCGGCTGGGTCTTTGTCGTCTCTCTGGTCGTCTGGAGCCTGCTCAAGGCCACCATGGGTCTGCGGGTCAGCGAAGAGGAAGAGCTGATGGGCGTGGACATGCACGAGTGCGGTGTCGATGCCTACCCCGAGTTCGTCAGCATCAAATCCAGCATCTAAGCACGCCATCTGCTTGCGGGGCCCGGGGGACACCTCGGGCCCCGTTTTTTTTTTGGGCGCCCTCAGCGCCCCTTGAAGGCGGGGTGATGCAACCGGCGATAGTGACTGGGCGCCAGCCCATGCTGGCGCTTGAAGGCGGTGGAGAAGTGGTATTCGTTCTTGAAGCCGCACTGCTCGGCCAACTGCTTCACCGGGTCGGCCCGGCTCGCCAGCAAGAGCGCCGCCCGCTGCAACCGCAGCCGTTGCAGCAGCGCCATGGGCGCCAGCGTGAAGTGCTGCTGACAGAGCCGATGGAGCTGACGCTCGGAGAGGTGCAGGGCGCCGGCCATGCGCGCTATGTCCCACGGCTCGGCGAGCGCCTCTTTGAGCAGCAATTCGAGGCGCAGCGCCAGCCGCTCGCCGCGACTCTGCCCCTCTCCCTTTTGCAGCAGGCGGCGCAGATAAAAGCCGAGCTGCTCCACCAGCAGCGCACTGAGCAACGGGTCCTGGTGGCGCTCCTGCTCCGCATAGAGGTTCTCAATGGTGCGAAGCAGAGTCCCCTGCTGGGAGGTGCAACCGAGCCGGGGGTGGCTGGCGAAGGCATCCCAGGGGGAATCTTTGTGCAGCAGCAGCCACACCAGATCCCAGTCGCCCTTTGCCGTCGGCTGTTGCTGCGCTGGCAACTGCGTCTCTGCTAGCCCCGTCTCCGCTAACTGCATCTCTGGCCACTGCGTCTCTGGCAACCGATAGCAGAGCGGTTCCCCCGCCGGGATCAGGGCCCACTCTCCGACCTGCAACCGCTCGCGGCGATCCCCCACCTGCACCTCCCCCTCGCCACCCAAGGTCAGCAGAAAACAGTGCACATCGGCAAAGCGGCGCGCGATGCGGTAACGGGTCTTGAGGCGCGAGTAGCCCGCCAGCCACACCTGCTCCTGGCCGAGGGCGGGCAGCAGGCTGTCGCAGCAGATCTGCTCGCGGCAGTCGGGGGAGACATCGACAAGATCGGTGTTGGCAGTTTCAGACATCATCAGGACGGGCTCAGCCATGTCGAAGGGACAGGCCCCAGCATAGCATTGAGGGCATCAAGTCACAGGAGACCAGCCATGCATATCCATCACGTCGCCATCTGGGCGCAGGATCTGGAGGCACTCAAGGCATTCTACTGCACCCTGTTTGGCGGGCAGGCCAATGAGCGCTACCACAATCAAGCCAAGCAGTTCAGCTCTTACTTCGTGCGTTTCGAAGGGGGCGCCAGCCTGGAGCTGATGCACACCCCCATACTGTTTCCGGCAGATCTCAGTCTGCCACACCCGCTGCAGGGGCTGGCCCATATCGCCTTTTCCCTCGGCAGCGTGGAGGCGGTGGACAAGATGACGGCGCGCCTCAAGCTGCTCAAGGGCGCCGAGGTGAAACACCTGGACGGCCCCCGCTGGACCGGCGACGGCTATTACGAGAGCACCTTCCTCGACCCGGAAGGCAACCGGCTGGAGCTGACCATCTAATACCTGAATGATCCCCTCACCCTGACCCTCTCCCAACGGGAGAGGGGATAAAGCGGCACCGGGGATATGATCGCCAACCATGCCGATTCGGTTGACAGCAAAAATAGCCAGCCACGTAGGTTCGATTAGCGAAGCGTAATCGGACGACGTATTTTCTCCCTTCTCCCGTTTATTAAAAAAGGAGGAGAAGGGCTGGGGATGAGGGGGAGGAAAAAAGAGATTACGCGGTAAACGTTGGGCTTCGTTACGCTCAGCCACAACCTACACAATCGGTAGGTTGGTGCTGAGCCTGCGAAGCCCAACATACCTCAGAGATCCCCTCATTTTTAGAGACTCAAATAATTCCAAGTGGGCGGGTATATAAGCGGTGTTGCTTCAGGTAGTAGATAAATTTATCCATCAACAAGACCGCAT
>NZ_JBGLRL010000021.1:0-67901 GCF_041402505.1 Aeromonas sp. S2(2024) | reverse complement strand
TCCAGCACGACCCACCATCATTTAGCCATATCCCAGGTCGTTTAGCTCAGCTGGGAGAGCACCTCCCTTACAAGGAGGGGGTCACTGGTTCGAGCCCAGTAACGACCACCATGACTTGTAAACAAGAAGGCCCGCACTCCAATGCGGGCCTTCTTGTTTTAGCTTCATCTGGCACCTTATCTGGTGAGCGCGATTTGTTGATGGGTTTGTGCGCGGCTTCTGGTTATAATTTTGGCCTTTCCAAGCGTTGATGGAACAGTCGCAATGAGCAATGCACTGAGCAGTGTCCCTCCGGTCATCGAGATGGACTATCCCTTTCCGGTCAAACCGGCTCCCCTGACTGCCGAACAGAAGGCTTCCCTGATCACCGAGATCAAGGCACTGCTCGAGGCGCGTCAGGCCGTGCTGGTTGCCCACTACTACACGGATCCCGAGATCCAGGCGCTGGCCGAGGCCACCGGCGGTTTCGTCGGCGACTCCCTCGAGATGGCTCGCTTCGGTCGTGATCACGCCGCACAGACCCTGATCGTGGCCGGTGTGCGCTTCATGGGGGAGACCTCCAAGATCCTGAGCCCCCACAAGCGGGTGCTGATGCCGACCCTGGAGGCGGAGTGCTCCCTCGATCTGGGCTGCCCCATCGACCAGTTCTCCGCCTTCTGCGATGCCCACCCCGACCATATAGTCGTGGTCTATGCCAATACCTCGGCGGCGGTGAAGGCACGGGCCGACTGGGTGGTGACCTCCAGTATTGCGCTGGAGATAGTCGAGCATATCGACAGCCAGGGTCACAAGATCATCTGGGGCCCGGACAGGCACCTGGGCGCCTATATCGAGAAGAAGACGGGAGCCCAGATGCTGCGCTGGCAGGGGCACTGCATCGTCCACGACGAGTTCAAGGCCAAGGCCCTGCGTGAGCTCAAGGCCCAGAACCCGGATGCGGCCGTGCTGGTGCACCCGGAGTCCCCGGCTTCCGTCATCGAACTGGCGGATGCGGTGGGGTCTACCAGCCAGCTCATCAAGGCGGCCCGTGAGCTGCCCCAACAGAAGCTGATCGTGGCAACCGATCGCGGCATCTTCTACAAGATGCAGCAGGCCTGCCCGGACAAGGAGATGGTGGAGGCGCCGACCGGTGGCGATGGTGCCACCTGCCGCAGCTGTGCCCACTGTCCGTGGATGGCGATGAACGGCCTGGTGGCGATCAAGGAGGCACTGACCGATGGCGCCGAGCGTCACGAGATCCATGTGGATGAGGCGCTGCGTCTGAAGGCCCTGATCCCGCTGGATCGGATGCTGAACTTCGCTGCCGAGCTCAAGCTCAAGACCCAGGGCAACGCCTGATCTTCTCTGATGACAAGATGCAAAGAGGGCTCCTGCGGGAGCCCTCTTTATTTATCAGCCTGTTACATCGTCAGATGATCACGGTGGAGAAGCTGTGCTCCTCGTCTGGTGCAACCGTGATGCCAGCATCGGCGGTGATGGCTGCCTCGACACACAGCATGGTGCGGTAGCCGTCGTCGCTCATGTCGGTCATGGCGGTGGCGCCCTCAGCCCAGGGATTCCAGACCACCACGCTGTCATGGTTGCCGCTCACCACTTTAGTGGTGCGATCGCCGTCCTTGACCATCACCATGGCCTCGGCTTGGCGGTAGATGCGGTCCATGGCGGCAGAGAGTGTCAGCGCCCCCTGTTGCTGCCCATCCTGACCCGTCAGCTTGTCGGCATAAGGCTCACCCAGGCCAGTCACGCTGACGGCCTCTGGGGCACTTATCTGCAGATAGGTGTGCAAGGCCGCGTTGCAGGTGAGGGGAGTCTTGCCGGTATTGCGGGTGGTCAGCACCAGAGAGAGCTCCTTGCCCACCAGCACATCCAGCTCCAGCTCGAAGGCGTGGGGCCAGAGGGCTCGACTGGCGTCGGTGTCACGCAGAGACAGATGGACGAGGGTGCCATCCCCGTGATCGGAGACTCCATCCAGGGTCCACAGGCTGGTGCGGGCGAAGCCATGGGCGGGCTTGCCGCTGCCGACGCGAGCGGGGGCCGGGCCGAACCAGGGCCAGCACAGAGGGATGCCGCCCCGGATCGGCTTGCTGCCATCCAGCACGGCCTTGTCGCTGAGCCAGAGCGAGGCGGGTTCGCCGTGGCGCTGGTAGCGCAGCACATGGGCGCCAAACAGGCTGATCTCGGCCTTGGCATGCTCGTTGTTGATGGTCAGCAGAGGCTGGCCATCCGCGGGGTGGCTGAGGGTACAGTGGGCTGTCAGAGTACGTGTCGGTTGCATGGAGACTCCTGTGCTCGCGCACATTCAAGAAAGAGGTCGGCAGGTCCAGAATACAAAAAGGCGGCCAATGGCCGCCTTTTTTCAAGCTACGCGATTGCGCATCCCAAATTACTTGGAGATGTGAGCGATCAGGTCCAGAACCTTGCTGGAGTAGCCCATTTCGTTGTCGTACCAGGATACGACTTTAACGAATTTGTCGTTCAGTGCGATACCAGCCTTGGCATCGAATACTGAGGTCTGACGCTCACCCAGGAAGTCGGTGGAAACCACTTGATCTTCGGTGTAGCCCAGCACGCCCTTCATGGAGCCTTCGGAGGCTGCTTTCATGGCTGCGCAGATTTCTGCGTAGGTGGCAGCTTTCTTCAGGTTGACGGTCAGGTCAACAACGGACACATCCGGAGTCGGTACGCGGAAAGCCATACCGGTCAGTTTGCCGTTCAGTTCCGGGATAACAACGCCAACAGCCTTGGCAGCACCGGTAGAGGACGGGATGATGTTCTGAGCCGCACCGCGGCCACCGCGCCAGTCTTTGGCAGACGGACCATCAACGGTCTTCTGGGTAGCGGTGGTAGCGTGGACAGTGGTCATCAGGCCGGATTCGATACCGAAGGTATCGTTCAGAACCTTGGCGATCGGGGCCAAGCAGTTGGTGGTGCAGGAAGCGTTGGAAACGATGTCCTGGCCAGCGTAGGTAGAGTCGTTAACACCCATGACGAACATAGGGGTAGCGTCTTTGGACGGGCCGGTCAGTACGACTTTCTTGGCACCGGCAGCGATGTGCTTGCGAGCAGTGGCGTCGTCCAGGAACAGACCGGTAGCTTCGGCAACAACGTCAACACCGATGGCATCCCATTTCAGGTTTGCCGGGTCACGTTCAGCGGTAACACGTACGGTTTTGCCGTTGACGATCAGGTTGCCGTCTTTGACTTCAACGGTGCCCTTGAAGCGGCCGTGAGTGGAGTCGTACTTCAGCATGTAAGCCATGTAGTCAACGTCGATCAGATCGTTGATACCAACCACTTCGATGTCAGCACGCTCGGCGGCCAGACGGAAAACGAAACGACCGATACGGCCAAAACCGTTAATACCTACTTTGATAGTCATAATTGGTTACCTAACTGTTCAGTAGTCAAAGAAAATTCCGTTTGTAAATTTACTAGAACTCACCGGTGAGTCAACCAACAATCTGCGCGAAATTGCGCTATATCATGAAAAACTGTGAAATTTATTTTCGTTTTATGTAACTGGCTACCAACTTTTGTCGAATGCATCATCAGCGGATCCGGTCGCAGAGATCAACAATAGTGCCTGTCCGGTCACACATCAGGCCGGGGAGATATGTAAAAATGTGCGCGGTTTAGCATGGCCAAAGAGCCACTGTTCAAGTACCACCCATAAAAATTAATCACAAATAGTGTAGATAGAATCCACAGCGGGAATTCTCAAACTATGACCACCCTGATTGAACAGCTGGCTGCCGCCAAAGGTATCGCCAGTGAGTATGTTGATGCCTGGGGCCACCCGGCCCAGGTATCCGAAGAGAGCAAGGCCGCCATGCTGGGCGCCATGGGCTACCGCGTCGACGACGAGGCAGCCCTGACCGAGCAGTTGGAGCAGGAGCACCGTCAGCACTGGTTGCGGCCTCTGGATCCCGTGATGGTAGTGCGCAGTGGCGACCCTCTCAGCCTCGAGGTTCGTCTGCCCATCGAGTTCGTCAACGACGCTCTCCACTGGCAGATAGAGCTGGAGCAGGGTGCCCTGTTATCCGGCCAGCTGACCCCCATCGAAGGGGAACTGGTCGGCGTCGCCGAATTCGAAGAGATGGAGTGCCAGGCCTATCGGGTCGCGCTGGATGTGCAGCCGGAGCTCGGCTATCACCAGCTGATGCTGCTGGAAGAGGGCAACGACGAGCCACTCGCCACCATGCGCCTCATCGTCGCGCCCAAGTCCTGCTACAAGCAGGCACCCATCGCGAATGGCCGCAAGGTGTGGGGTCCGAGCGTGCAGCTCTACTGCTTGCGCAGCCGCCACAACTGGGGCATAGGTGATTTCAGTGACCTCGGCCAGCTGGTCGAGAAGGCCGCCGCCTGGGGAGCCCATTTCGTGGGGCTGAACCCCATCCATGCCCTCTATCCGGCGAATCCCGAGAGTGCCAGCCCCTACAGCCCCTCTTCCCGTCGCTGGCTCAACGTGGCCTACATCAATGTGGAGGCGGTGCCGGAGTTTCTCGCCAACGACCGGCTCAAGGCCGATGTGGCGAGCCCGGCTTTCCAGCAGCATCTGGCCTCCCTGCGGGCCAAGGAGAACGTGGATTACACCGGCGTCATCCAGACCAAGATCGGCATGCTGCGCCAGGTGTTCGATGAGGCCAGGCTCAGCGCCGAGCGTCAGGCCGCCTTCGATGCCTTCGTGGTCGCCGGTGGCGACAGCCTGCAACAGCAGGCGGCATTTGATGCCCTGCAGGCCCATTTCTATGGCAAGGGTGAGAATGCCTGGGGCTGGCCGGTCTGGCCGGATGCCTTCCGTGATTACCACAACCCGGAAGTGGCTGCCTGGATGGCCGAACACCAACAGGACGTGAATTTCTACCTCTATCTGCAGTTCCTAGCCGATGAGCAGCTGGCCCAGGCCGATGCCCGTGCCAAGGCTGCCGGTATGGTGATGGGGATCTATCGGGATCTGGCGGTGGGCGTCTCCGAAGGCTCCACCGAGATCTGGGCCAACCGGGATCTCTACTGTCCGAAAGCCTCGGTCGGTGCTCCCCCCGACATCCTGGGCCCCCTCGGTCAGAACTGGGGCCTGCCCCCGATGAATCCGAACCAGCTGTTCGAGGCGGCCTATCAGCCCATGGTGGATCTGTTCCGCGCCAACATGCGTGCCTGCGGCGCGCTGCGCATCGATCACGTGATGGCCTTGCTGCGCCTGTGGTGGGTACCGCCCGGAGCGTCCGCCGCCAAGGGCGCTTACATCTACTATCCGGTCAACGATCTGCTGGGGATACTTGCCCTCGAGTCCCACCGCAACCAGTGCCTGCTGATCGGTGAAGATCTCGGTACCGTGCCGGAAGGCATAGACGTCACCCTCAAAGAAAATGGCGTCCACTCCTACAAGGTGTTCTTCTTCGAGCGATCCAAGGGGGACGGTGGCTTCATCTCTCCGGCGCACTATACCGAGCAGGCGATGTCGGCCCTGACCACCCACGACATGCCGACCCTCAAAGGCTTCTGGCATTGTGACGATCTGGCGCTGGGTCGCGAGCTGGGCCTGTACCCGGATGAAGAGGTACTCAAGACCCTGTATGCTGATCGCCACCAGGCCAAGCAGCGGATCCTTGACAGCCTGCATGCCCATGGGGTCATCTCTGGCAATATCAGCCATGACGTGAACTGGGTCGGAATGAACACCGAACTCAACCATGGCCTGCAACTGCACATGTCCCGCGGCAGCTGTGCCCTGTTCAGCACCCAGCTGGAAGACTGGTTGGAGATGGACAAGCCGGTCAACGTGCCGGGCACCAGTTACGAATACCCGAACTGGCGTCGCAAGCTTTCAAAGGATCTGGAAGATATTTTTGCCGATGAGGCGCTCAAGGCGCTGGCGGGCAAGATGAGCCAGGCCCGTGACGAGGCCAGTCGTTGAGCCCCTGCTGTCAACATGTGACTCACTTTCATCCGCTTCGGCCCAGGCCGGAGCGGATGTTCAGCCATGAAAGGAAATGTCAATGCCCGTTGAACGTTTGGTTGCCGCCCGCTGTGCCGATCCCTTCTCCCATCTAGGCCTGCTGGCCAATCCGGATGGGCCAGGCCTGAAACTGACGGCCTGGTTGCCCGATGCGCTCGAGGTCCGGGTCAGGGATCTCAAGTCAGGAAAGATAGTTGCCACCCTGACCTCCGCCGACGAAGCGGGCCTTTTTGAAACTGTTTTCACTCGCCGCAAGAATCCCTTTCCCTATCAGCTGATCGCCAGCTACCCCGATGCCAGTGCCGAATCCATCGACCCCTATCAATTCCAGGCTGCCGCCTGGGAAGGTCTGGCGGAGCTGAGCCTCCAGCCGGAAAACCTCTACCACACCCTGGGCGCCCAACTGCGCACCGTGGAGCATCTCGGCCAGCGGGTGGCAGGGGTGCGCTTCGCCGTCTATGCGCCGAGCGCCACGGCGGTGAGCCTGATCGGCGATTTCAACTTCTGGGATGGCCGTCGCCACCCCATGCAGCGCAGCCAGTGTGGTCACTGGGTGCTGTTCGTGCCGGGCCTGAAGGCCGGGGATCGCTACAAGTTCGAGCTCAAAGACCCCATGGGCAACCGCCTGCCTCACAAGAGCGACCCGGTCGGCTTCTACTGCGAGCAGTATCCGTCGTTCGCCTCCGTCATCCACGACCACGAGCAGTACCAGTGGCAGGATGCCGCCTGGTGCGAGAGCCAGCGCAACGACAAGCGCGAGCAGCCACTCTCCATCTACGAGCTGCACGTGGGCTCCTGGAAGCGTCACCCCAACGGCGACAGCCTGAACTGGCGCGAGCTGGCGGTGGAACTGGTCAATTACGTCACCGAAATGGGGTACACCCACATCGAGCTGATGCCGGTCTCCGAGCACCCCTTCAGCGGCTCCTGGGGCTATCAGCCGGTGGGTATGTTCTCCCCCACCAGTCGCTACGGCAGTGCCGATGACTTCAAGTATTTCGTCGACGCCTGCCACCAGGCCGGCATCGGCGTCATCCTCGACTGGGTGCCGGCGCACTTCCCGGCCGATGCCCACGGTCTCGCCCGCTTCGACGGCACCCCGCTCTACGAGTACGAGGATCCGCGCCGTGGCTGGCATCCGGACTGGAACTCCTACATCTACGATTTCGGTCGCAACAACGTGCGCCAGTTCCTGGTGGCGAGCGCCCTGTTCTGGCTCGACAAGTTCCACATCGACGGCCTGCGGGTGGATGCGGTGGCCTCCATGCTCTATCTGGACTATTCGCGCAACGCCGGTGAGTGGGTGCCGAACGTCGACGGGGGCAACCACAACTACGAGGCGATCAGCCTGCTCAAGTGGACCAACGAGGAGGTCTACGGCAAGTATCCCCACACCATGACCATCGCCGAGGAGTCCACCGCCTTTGCGGGGGTCTCCAAACCCACCTTCCTCGGTGGCCTCGGGTTTGGCTTCAAGTGGAATATGGGCTGGATGCACGACACCCTGAGCTACATGCAGAAGGAGCCGATCCACCGCCGCTATCACCACAACGAGATGACCTTCTCCATGGTTTATCACTATGACGAGAACTTCATCCTGGCCCTGTCCCACGACGAGGTGGTGCACGGCAAGCACTCCCTGCTCTACAAGATGCCCGGTGACGAGTGGCAGCAGGCCGCGAACCTGCGGGCCTACATGGGCTTCATGTATGGCCATCCGGGCAAGAAGCTCAACTTCATGGGTACCGAGATCGCCCAGAGCAACGAGTGGAATCACGATGCCCAGCTGCCGTGGCACCTGCTGCAATTCCCCAAGCACGGCGGCCAGCAACGGCTGATCCGCGATCTCAACCGGCTCTATCGTCATGAAGCTGCCTTGTATCAGGCGGATTATGAGCAGAGCGGTTTCCGCTGGCTGGATCACAATGATGCCGACAACAGCATCTTCGCCTGGCTGCGCGCCGACAAGCAGGGGGCTCACCCGATAGTGCTCGCTTCCAACTTCACCCCGGTGCCGCGCCTTGCCTATCGCCTCGGGGTGCCGACGACGGGTCGCTATGCCGTGGTGCTCAACACCGATAGCGAGCATTACTGGGGCAGCAACTATGATGTGGGTTTGACCTTCGTCGCCGAGCCGACCCCCTGGCAGGGGATGGCGCACAGCATAGTGCTGGACTTGCCGCCGCTCGCGACCTTGTTCATCAAACAGGAGTCCTGATGTTTGTAATGGAAAATGGGGTGGACTACCCGCTGGGGGCCCGGCTCGACGAGGCCGGCTGCCACTTCTGCGTCTGGGCCCCCCAATCGGACAAGGTGGAACTCTGTCTGTTCGACGAGCAGGAGCAGGAGCTGGTCCGGCTGGCCCTGCCCGGCCAGCGCGGTCAATACCGCTTCGGTTATGTGCGCGGGGTGCGGGCCGGTCAGCGTTACGGTTACCGGGTCCATGGCACGCCCCAGGAGGGCATGCTGTTCGACCCCGACAAGCTGTTGATCGACCCCTATGCCAGGGCGCTCAGCCGGGCGACCCGTTGGGATGACGACCTCTATCAGGGGGACAGCGCGGCCATGGTGGCCAAGTCGGTGGTGGTGGACGATGCCTTCGACTGGCAGGGGATCGGCAAGCCTGGCATCCCGCCCGAGCGGGTCGTGCTCTACGAGACCCACGTCAAGGGCTTCACCCGTCAGCATCCCGGGGTGCCCGAGGCGCTGCGGGGCACCTACCTCGGCGTCAGCCATCCGCTGATGATCGAACACCTGCTGTCGCTGGGGGTCACCTCGGTGCAACTGATGCCGGTGGCCGCCTTCATGTCGGAGCCTCGGCTGGAACAGCTTGGGCTGACCAACTACTGGGGCTACAACCCCATTGCCTTCTTCGCCCCGGAGCCTCGTTATAGCGCCGGAGAGGCAGTGACCGAGTTCAAGACCATGGTGCGCGAGCTGCACCGTGCCGGGCTCGAGGTGATATTGGATGTGGTCTACAACCACACCGCCGAATCCGGTGCCGATGGCCCCATGCTGTCGCTCAAAGGGTTCGACAACGCGGGTTACTACGCCTTCGAGACCGGGGCCCATGGCCCGGACTATCACCGTCACGCCAACGTTACCGGCTGTGGCAACAGCGTCAATCTGGATCACCCCAACAGCCTGCGACTGGTGCTCGATGCCCTGCGCTACTGGGTCACCGAGATGCAGGTGGATGGTTTCCGCTTCGATCTCGCGGTCACTCTGGCGCGGGAGGCGGGGGAATTCGATCCCATGAGCGCCTTCTTCAAGGCCATGCTGGCGGATCCCGTGCTGGCGCGGGTGCGGCTGATCGCCGAACCCTGGGATATCGGTCCCTTCGGCTATCGCCTCGGCCAGTTTCCGAGCCAGTGGCTGGAGATCAATGACCGTTATCGCGATACCGTTCGCGCCTTCTGGCGCGGGGATGCGGGCAAGATGGGGGACTTTGCCACCCGGCTGGCTGGGTCGCGGGATCTCTTCCCGAAGAACTGGCGCTCCCCCCACACCAGCGTCAACTACCTCTGCTATCACGATGGCTTCACCCTGGAGGATCTGGTCTCCTACAACCAGCGCCACAACCAGGCCAACGGCGAAGACAACAGAGATGGCCACGGCAACAATCTCTCCTACAACCACGGGGTGGAGGGGCCGACCCTGGACCCCAGAGTGAACAACCTGCGTCAGCAGCAGAAGCGCAACCTCATCGCCACCCTGCTGCTCTCCCAGGGCACGCCCCACTTCCTGGCCGGGGACGAGATGGGTCGCAGCCAGCTTGGCAACAACAACGCCTATTGCCAGGACAACCAGATAAGCTGGGTCAACTGGCAGTTGCGCCCCGAGGATGAACGGCTGCTCGCCTTCACCCGCCAGATGATGGCGCTGCGGGCGGAGTCCGGGGTCTTCGCCAACCTGCAACTCAGTGACGATGAGTGGAATGGCAAGGCGACCAGCTGTCACAGCGTCAACTGGTATCACCCCGATGGCCACCAACTCACCGATCAGGACTGGCACGCCCCCATGGGGCAGGCGTTCGCCATGGACATCGGCATGCTGACGTGCGGTGGGGAGCGCTGGTATGTGCTGTTCAACGCCAGCGACTACGACATCCAGTTCCGCCTGCCGCCGCCGGGGGAGGGGCTGGAGTGGATCCAGACCATAGACACCGCCACCAACGACGGCCTGCCCTTCCTGCCTGACGACATCAAGCGGCAGGTGGCGGTAGGGCGCGCCCACTCCCTCAAGCTGCTGGAGCGGGTCGCGCTGCCGGCGGTGGCGGTGGCCAAGGAAGGGGGGGTCGCCACGCCGGATGTTGCCGCCGTGTTGCCAACGGGATCACAGTTCCCGCTGGCGGGGTAGAGTCGGGGCGCCCTAGTGGGTATGCTGGGCGCCGTGATAAAAGGCAAGGAGTCAGTATGAAGGGCAACAATCCCGAGCAATGGCGCAGCAAGTTGAGTGCCGAACAGTTTCACGTTTGCTGGGAGAAGGGCACAGAGCGCCCTTACAGTGGCGCCCTGCTGCACAATCGCAAGAGCGGTGACTACCTCTGCGTCTGCTGCAAGAGCGTACTGTTCCATGCGGATGCCAAGTTTGACTCCGGCTGCGGCTGGCCCTCGTTCGATCGGGCCATCGAGGGGACAGTGACCTACACCGAAGATGGCAGCTACGGCATGAAGCGGGTGGAGATCACTTGCAGCCAGTGTGGTTCCCATCTGGGGCACGTCTTCCCGGATGGGCCGACCGAGACCGGCCAGCGTTACTGTGTCAACAGCCTGAGCCTGGACTTCGAACCCACCCCCGACCCCTGAGATCTCCCGGGATGAAAAATGGCGCCTCCGTTCGCGGAGGCGCCATTTTTTATGCGGTCTGCGCTGACCCGTCAGATCAGCAGCAGGCTCGCTCCCGCCAGCAGGCCGGCGAGCACCAGTATGGGCAACCTGATGACGCGCAGCAGATAGAAACCGATGGCGGCCAGCGCCAGATCGGTTGGGGCCAGCACGGCACTCTGCCACACAGGTTGATAAAGGGCGGCCAGCAACAGCCCCACCACGGCGGCATTGATGCCGGCTACGGCGCCGGCGAGGCGAGGGTGGGCCAGCCAGCGTTGCCAGCAGGGGCCCATGGCCCAGAGCAGCAGGAAGCCCGGCAGGAAGAGTGCCAGGGTTGCCAGCAGGGCGCCCGCCAGTGGCGCGGCAGGCAACAGCTGGGCGCCGAGGTAGGTGGCCAGGGTGAACATGGGGCCGGGCACCAGCTGAGCCAGGCTGTAGCCGGTCAGGAACTGTTGCTGGCTGAGGCTGTGACCAACGCTCTCCTGCAACAGGGGCAGTACCACGTGGCCACCGCCGAACACCAGACTGCCGGCTCGATAGAAATCGGCGACCAACTGACTGGCGGGGCCCTGAACCAGCAGGGGCAGGCCGACAAACAGCAGGGCAAACAGCATCAAGGTTGGCCAGTGGGGTGAATGGCGGGCTCCTGGCGGCGCAGGAGGGGCGCTGGCTTCCTCCCGTTGGGCGCAGAGCAGGGCAGCCCCCAGCAGCATGGCAAGCTGGGTCAGGAGGCCAGGCTGCCACCAGAGTGCGGCGGCGGTGACCACCATGACACCTTGTTGCAGCGCCGTCTTGCAGAACTGGCGGCTCATGGTGAGCACCGCATCCGCGACCACCACCAGTGCCAGCAGCTTGAGGCCGTGCAGGGCGGCATCCAGCCAGAGGTTGTTGCCGAGCTGCCCGAGGCCGATGGCGGCGACCAGCAACAGCAGGAAAGAGGGCAGGGTGAAACCCGCAAAGGCGGCGAGCGCCCCTCCAAGGCCTGACCGATGGCGACCGATGGCGAAGCCGAGCTGGCTGGAGGCCGGGCCGGGCAACAGCTGGCACAGGGCCAGCAACTGGGCAAACTCGGCTTGGCTGAGCCAGCCCAGGCGCGTGACGAAGGTGCGCTGGAAGTAGCCGATATGGGCGGCCGGCCCACCGAAGCTGATACAGCCCAGCCACAAAAATTGAAGGAATACCTGCCCCACCGCTCACTCCCCTGTTGTCATTGGATATGGGCAGGGATGATATGACAAAGTGATGACTTTTTTATGACAATTCGCGCTGGCGTGGCTGTGGCAATTGGCCGCGAGCCAGCCAGCAGGGGATGGGGATTAGGTCGGCTGAGGCAGATAGCAGCGTCCTGTCAGCCAGCAGGAAATGGACTGGCGGCTGGCATCGAAGTGGGGCTCGGGCAGCACGCGAGGATCGCACCAGATCCAGCCTTCGCACTTCTCCGGCTCCAGCAGTTTCGCTTCCCCCTCCACCTCTGCCAGCAGGGTGACTGAGATGTAGTGCAGACCGCTCTCGCGCCAGGTCTCCAGGTTGTTGGTGACGGCGATGACGCTGGGGTTGGTGATGAGAAAACCTGTCTCCTCGGCCACCTCCCGGATCGCCGCCGACTCGAAGCTCTCACCGAGCTCCAGGTGGCCGCCGGCGATGGACCAGTAGGGGGCATGGCTGCCCTTGCGCTTGCCAAGCAGCACCTGACCCTGATGGTTGACGAGGATGACACCGACCCCGACGCGGGGATAGGGAGTGGACATAAGAAGAGCTCCTTGCCAAAACTGGATGGCACCATAAAAAACGGGCCCACCTTAGGACGGATGGGCCCGTTTCGCAAGTCGCCAATTGGCTATCAATTCGGGATCACGTCAACCTGACCAGCATCTTGCCGGCGCAGTGCGCCTCGGCTTGCAACCGTCGATAAAGGGCTGGATCTCTCGACTGGTGGCCGATGGTCAGCCCAGCCTGACCAGCATCTTGCCGGTGTTGCGTCCCTCGAACAGCCCGATAAAGGCCTGCGGCATGCTGGCCAGTCCCTCGCTGATGGTCTCCTCTGCCTGCAGGAGGCCTGCCTCGAAGGCGGGGATGGCCTCGGCCAGGAACTCCCCGTAATGCTGCCAGTGATCGGAGACCAGCAGCCCCTGCATCAGGATGCGCTTGCGGATCATCTGGGCGAGGTTGCGCGGGCCGCTCCCCTGACCATTGCTGTTGTACTGCTCGATAAGGCCGCACAGCACGATGCGCCCGTGCAGCGCCATGTGGTTGAGGGCCGCGTCCAGCATGGCACCACCCACGTTCTCGAAATAGACCTGAATGCCTTCTGGCGCGAGCCGGGCAAGCTCGGCGTCGAGATCCGGCGTCTCCCGATAGTTGATCACCGCATCGGCGCCGAGCGTCTTGAGGTAGGCGACCTTGTCGGCGGAGCCGGTGGACCCGATCACCCGGGCGCCAGCCCGCTTGGCGAGTTGCACCGCCATGGTGCCGACCGCGCCGGAAGCGGCCGATACCAGCAGAGTCTCACCGGCCTGCAGACGGGCGACCTTGTGCAAGCCCGCCCAGGCAGTCATGCCCGGCATGCCGAGGGCGCCGAGGAAGAGCTGGGAGGGCAGCGCTGTGGCGGGCAAACGGGTCAGCTGCTCCCCCTTGGCGACGAAGGCATCCCGCCAGCCCAGCATGCTGCTCACCGGGTCACCCACCTTGAAGTCGGGGTGACGGGAGGCCTGCACAGTGCCGATGGCGCCGCCGTCGAGAGGGCCGTTCAGGGGGAAGGGGGGCACATAGCTCTTGGCCTCGCTCATGCGACCGCGCATGTAAGGGTCCACCGACAGCCACTGGTTGGTCACCAGCACCTCGCCCTCCTGCAGGGCGGGCAGGGGCACTTCCCTGAGGGCGAAATCGTCCGGGGTGGGGAGGCCGGTGGGGCGGCGCAGCAGTTGAATTTGATGGCTGATCGGGGTCATGGTTGTTCTCCACGGGGTAGGGGGCCGTTGATACCGCGCCAGTCTGAGGGGTTGGGAGCGACGGCACGGGGTATTTCTATTTGTGTGCAAACTAAAATCAGGTTAATCCCGAAAAGAGGGGGTGACAACTGTTTTGTGTGCAAATTATTCAGACGCCAGTTGTCCTGGGGTATACTGGCCCCAGTCGTCAGCGAGGTGCCCCATGAGTGAATTGAAAAAGCAGGTCTGTTTTGCCCTCTACAGCGCCTCCAATGCAGTGATGCGCGCCTATCGGCCGCTCCTGGACAAGCTGGATCTGACCTACACCCAGTACCTGGTGATGCTGTCGCTCTGGGCGCGGGACGAGGTCAGCCTCAAGGAGATCGGCCAGGAGACCGGACTGGACGCGGGCACCCTGACCCCCATCGTCAAGCGGCTGGAGAGCAAGGGCTGGCTGACCCGCACCGTCTCACACGAAGACGAGCGGCAAAAATGCATCCGCCTGACCGAGGCGGGACGCGAGCTGCAGCAGGGGGTCAGGGAGTGCTGTCTGGCGGACAACTTGCGCAATCAGGTGGATCTGGCCGATGCTGAGTTGGCCGAGCTCAAGCGACTCTGCGATCGCGTGGCGGCGCAGCTCGGGCGCTGAATCCTCTTCCCCTTGCCTGGAGTCATCCGATGAAACCCTGGTTACCCCTGTGTGTTCTGCTGCTCGGTGGCTGCGCCGGCAGCACCCATTCCCCGTCCGAGTTGCGGATCGATGATGCGGATGCCTGGCAGGCCGTCTGCAAGGATGGCGTGCGGGTCAGGGCCATCAACGAGGAGGGGATCTGCGCGGATCACCGCGGCGTGGCCATGTGGACGAATAAGCCAAGGGCGGTTCGAATGACAGAGGAAGCCGCCAAATAGTGTGATCCAGGCACCATAAAATGACACAACCGGCCCATTGGCCGGTTTTTTTTCGCGATCTCGCCTGCACTTTGCGGCCTTGTTCATGGTGTGCTCATGGTTCCCTTTCCATACTGGCCTCACAGTTTCATGAGAGGAGAGAGAGATGCAGTCATCCATCGTCGGGCTCTCCATTCTGTGGGGGCTGGCCAGTTTTGGTGTTCAGGGGGATTTCATCGAGAGCCGTGATTCCGTTGCGCCGTCCTGGCAAGCCGAGTCCAGAGTGGAGATGGAAGGTTATCTGATTGAGTCGCTCGGCGAAGATCGCTGGGTGTTCGACAACGGCAGCGAGAGTCTGCTGGTCTCCCTGCCCGAGGGGCAGTGGGTGTCAGAAGGCGAGCGGTTGCGACTGAGTGGTGAACCCCAGCAGGAGCAGGCCGGTTGGCTGTTGCAGGTGCAGGATGTCAGCCAGGTCGGCGTCTGACCCGGCCAGTTCCCGGTGACACAAGATACAAAGAGGAGGCCAGTGCCTCCTCTTGCTTTTTGCGCTTCTGGCCCTCAGCCCAGGTGCCGGGTTGCTAGCCCAGGTGGTTGAGGGGCAGCGCCGTCTTGTGCTTGATGCGGCGCAGCACGAAGCTGGAGCGCACCCCGGTCACGCCGGAGATGTGAGTCAGCTTGTCCAGCAGGAAGTGCTGGTAGTGCTCCATGTCCCGCACCACCACCTTGAGCTGGTAGTCGGCGTCGTTGCCGGTGATGAGGTCGCATTCCAGCACCTCGGGCAGATCCTGGATGGCCCGATCGAAGTTTTCGAACCGCTCAGGGGTGTGCCTGTCCATGGAGATGTGAATGTAGGCGGTGAGGGTGAGCCCCAGCTGACGGGCATTGAGCAGGGTGACGTGGGTATCGATGAGACCGGCATCCTCCAGCGCCTTGACCCGGCGCGAGCAGGGAGAGGGGGAGAGCCCGACCAGTTCGGCCAGCTCCAGGTTGCT
The DNA here is from genome assembly GCF_041402505.1 of Aeromonas sp. S2(2024). NCBI lineage: Bacteria > Pseudomonadati > Pseudomonadota > Gammaproteobacteria > Aeromonadales > Aeromonadaceae > Aeromonas > Aeromonas sp. S2(2024). The sequence continues at coordinate 52,309 of NZ_JBGLRL010000021.1, read as the reverse complement.
GATGCGGCCATTCTCCTGCATCAACTCCAGAATATGCCTGTCTATGCGATCAAGTTTCAGCATTCTCCGTTCCTTGTTGCAATTATTAATTCACTTTTCCTAGATTAAGGGTGAACTATTGCAAAAACAACTGAAAATACCTACTACTTCACAACCACTCACCGCACCGGTAGGGGTACCATGGTTTCATCTTCCGGTGGCAAGACAGATGCCCAATCAGGCCTCTGTGGTGAAGGACCTTACCGGGTCAACAACCCCATCAGCCGTCCGACCTTATCGGGAAACGACGGGCTGGAACGAGAGCATCCCCTCCCCGAAGGCAACAAAGCAGGCATCCCGGCGCCTGCTTTGTTGTTTTTGCGCGCCGGCATCCTCAGGCCTGCGGTGGCCGGATGCGATAGAGGCAGCGCCTGTCCCCCTCCAGCAGGTATTGTTCCCGCTCCACCCCGGCCGGTGCCAGCAACTGGCGAAACAGCGCCAGCTCGCTCCTGCAAAATCCCCGACAGGCCCGCGCCGCGGCGCAGATGGGGCAGTGGCTCTCCCACAGCAGCCAGCTGCCATCCTCCTCCTGGCGAAAATCCGCCATATAGCCCTCTCGCGTACGCTGCGCCGTCAGTGCAGCCAGCCTGTCGGCCAGCGCCGGCTGGGTCAGCTCGGCCTGATAACGGGCCAGCTGTTGCTGCTCCCGCTGGGCGATCAGCCGCTCCATGCCCGCCTCGCCAAACAGCTGCTGGATGTTGTCGATAAGCTGCAGGGTCAGCTCGCTGTGGCTATCGGGGAAGCGCTGCCAGGCCTGCTCGGTGAGGTGCCAGAGCCGTACCGGGCGACCGCGGCCCCGCGCCTCGTCGCTAAATCCCACCCAGCCGTCGGCCTCCAGCGCCGTCAGATGCTGGCGGGCGCCCATGGAGGTCATCTGCAACTGCTCCCCCAGCGCGGCGGCACTCTGGGGGCCGTGAGTCTTAAGCAGGTAGAGGATCTTGTCGGTACTGGCGTTCATGGGGGATCTCGTTGTCGACAGGTGCGGCATATTGAGCGGAAGCGGTTCGCGCGATTCTGGTATGCGTGTGGTCATTATGGGCAGCGGCCTCATTTAAATCAATAATTCACTTTACTTAATGCCGTTCCCTTTGCAGTATAAATAAACCAATAACTTTATTTAATGAGGCGAAGATGGAAGGGATCAAGGGACAGGCGACCCTCTGGGTATTGGTGATGACGGTGACCCTGGCGGTGGCGGGTTTCAGCCTGCCCTCGCCGGTGCTGGCGCCACTGATGCTGGATCCGGCCCAGGGCATGTTGACGCCCGAGGCGTCTGACTGGAGCCGCAAGGTGTGGCTCGGGGTCATCATGGGGCTCTATCCGCTGTTTCAACTGCTGGGGGCCCCCTGGCTGGGCAAGCTGTCGGATCGCCATGGCCGCAAGCCGGTGCTGACCCTCTGCCTGATCGGGGTGTTGGCGGGTTATGTGCTGATGGCCCTCGGCATCGCCTGGCGCTCCCTGCCGCTCTTGCTGCTGAGCCGGGTGGTGGAGGGCTTCTTCAACGGCGACATCGCCATCGTGCAGGCGATGGCGGCGGATATGAGCACCACCAGAACCAAGGCACGCAACTTCGCTCGCATCAACATCGGCATGAACCTGGGCTGGGTACTGGGCCCCATGATTGGGGGCTATGCCGCCGTGGTGTCGGGGGATTACAGCCTGGCGGCCTGGCTGGCAGTGGCCATGACGGTGGGCAACCTGCTGCTGGTGCTCTGGCTGCTGCCCAATCGGCCGCCGGTACCCGCCGAGCAAGAGCTGGCCTCCCTCTCGACCCGGCAACTGTTGTTGCAACCCCGCCTGCTGCCCTACTTCGTGCTGACCCTGCTCAGCTACGGGGCCGTGCAGCTCTACTTCACCTACTTCAACGTCTGGTTGGTGGAGCGGCTGGCCTGGGATCCTGTGCAGTTGGCCCAGGCCGCCGTGCTGGTGAGCGTACCCATGATGCTGGGTTCCTGGCTCGGGGCGCAACTTGCCCGACACTGGCGTGGCAGCTCCCTCGGCATAGTCGGACATCTGGTGATGGCGGCGGGCATGCTGATGTTCATTCTGCCGACCCAGTGGTGGGGGCTGGCGCTCACCTTCATTCCGGCCGGCATCGGCATGAGCCTGGGGGAGCTCGCCACCTCGGTGGCCATCTCCAACCGCAGCCATGCCAGCCAGCAGGGGCAGGCGATGGGGGTCTACCGCGGCCTGGCGGTGGGCAGCGAGATCCTGGCGGTGGTGCTGGGCAGCCTGGCGCTGCTGGCAGGCACCGAGTGGCCCTTCTATCTGGCGGCGCTCTGCGGCCTGATCTGCGCCCTCGGTTTCTACGGGTTGCGCAGACGGGCGGACAGACGAAGCGCCGTGGCCGCCTGTGCCGAGCCGGGCTGAGGCGGCTGGATCACAGATTGGCGCCGGGGTGGCAGGCGGGGCTTGCATCCCGGCGCCGAGTTTGGGACGGTATGGCTCTTTGTCCCCTTTTACTCCGTCGCCCGGCGAACCTGGCCAGCACAGGCCTTCATATGCGCCCCGCGATGCCCAGTTCTGAGAGGTGATATGAATCGTTATCAAGCCATTGCACTGGACGCGGGATTGTACGGTGCCGCATTCGTTTCGACATTCCTGGAGGTGATATGAGTCGTTTTCAGGCCATTGCACTGGATATGGACGGTACCCTGCTGACCCGGGATCACAAGATCTCGTCCGCCACCCGGGCCGCCCTGGCCCAGGCCCGCGCCCATGGCATCAAGGTGCTGCTGGTGACGGGCCGCCACTTCATGACGGCTCGGCCCTTCCATCACGAGCTGGCCCTCGACACCCCCCTCATCTGCAGCAACGGCGCCTACCTCTATGATCCGGCGCAAGGCAGGATCCTGGCCGGGGATCCCCTGGCGGTGGCGCCGCTCACCGCCCTGCTGGCCGAGGTGCAGGCGCAGCAGATGGGCGCCCTGTTCCACCTCGACGAAGGCATAGGCTATCTCGGCTGCGAGGAGCATGTGGGGCGGATGCGGCGCTGGTCGGCGAACCAGCCGGATCACCTCAAGGTCTCCCTGCTGCCGGCGGAGGATATCGACAGCTGGCTGCAAAAGCCCATCTGGAAGCTGGAGCTGTTCAATCAGGATCCGGGCCGACTGCACCGCTTCGTGGGGGAGGTGGTGCAGCACCTGCCCTTCACCCAGGATTGGGCGGCGCCCTATGCGGTGGAGCTGGTGCAGCCTGGCTGCAGCAAGGGCAACCGGCTGGCCCAGTGGGCCGTGAGGGAGGGCATAGCGATGGAAAACGTGGTGGCCTTTGGGGACAACAACAACGACATCAGCATGTTCGAGCAGGTAGGGCTGGCGGTGGCCATGGGCAACGCGGCGCCCCAGATCCAGGCCCATGCGGACAGGGTCACCGCGGATCACAACGAAGACGGCATAGCGCTGGCGCTGCAGCGCTGGGTCCTGCCCTCCTGAGGGGCAACAGAAAGGGGCCAGCGCGGCCCCTTGTTGGTCAGCTCCCGAAGGAGAACTGGATCACCCGATCCGGGAAGCGGATCCGGTTGTAGTCACGGCGTACCCCCTCGTAGTGGCGGATGGCGCGCTCGCGCTGGGCCCGGTAGTAGTCCCGCTGCTTGCTGTCGCTCTCGCCCCGGATCTGCTGATCCAGCTGATAGATGGTCCGCTCGGTGCGCTCCAGCTCCTGTTGCAGCTCGCCGAGGCGCTGCTCAAGCAGATACTCCTTGCGACCGCGTTCGAACTGGGTGAGGAAGGTTGTGTCGTTGGGGCAGACTCCCAGGTATTCGTTCCCCTCCCGCCCCTTGCTGTAGGCGAGCTCCGGGATGCAGTAGAGCTCGAGCCCCTTGGCGTAGCCGCGCTGCCACTCGTCTTCGTCCACCCTGAGGCCGTACTCCCCGCAGGTCTGCTTGTAGTCACGGGTGGCGGTCCGGGTCTTGCCCTGCTCCCCGTCCTGATAACCCTGGTTGTACCAGCTCATGGCGCGGCACTCCTCCTCCGACAGGGAGCTGCACCCGGCGAGCAGCAGGGGGAGGGTCAACAGCAGGATCTTGGGGGACATGAAGGGGCTCCGACGGCAAGGATGGTGGGGCATTCTAGAAGAGGAAGCCCGCCTGGGACAAGCACCCGGTACCAGGCCGATTTCATGATGTTTTTATCAGTACTTTCAAGCCGTTGCGAACGGGCCTCCGGCGACCTTTTCTTGCCGGGGGAGGCAGGGTAAACTGCGCCTACTTTTAACTGGCACGTAACAAAAACAATGAAAGTCCTGACCGTCGATTATCGCTCCCCCGACGCGGCCGAGCGCTTCACCGAATCCCTGCGCACCACCGGCTTCGGGGTGCTGACCCACCACCCCATCCCGAAGGAGCTGGTGCAGTCCATCTATGACAACTGGTATCGCTTCTTCATGAGCGAGCAGAAGCAGGCGTTCCTGTTCAACCGCGAGACCCAGGACGGCTACTTCCCGCCCTCCGTGTCCGAGGTGGCCAAGGGCAACAGCCAGAAGGACATCAAGGAGTACTTCCACCTCTACCCCTGGGGCCAGATGCCGGAAGAGCTGAGGGCGCAGGCGATGGAGTACTACCGCCTCGCCAACGATCTCGCCGCCGAGCTGCTCTCCTGGGTGGAGCAATACACCCCGGTGGACATCGCCGCCCACTACAGCTGCCTGCTCTCCTCCATGATCGAAGAGAGCCAGAAGACCCTGCTGCGGGTGCTGCACTATCCGCCGTTTGACGGCACCGAAGAGCCGGGGGCCATCCGCGCCGCGGCCCATGAAGACATCAACCTGCTGACCATACTGCCCGCCGCGAGCGAGCCCGGCCTGCAGGTGAAGGGCTCCGACGGGGAGTGGATGGACGTGCCCTGCGACTTTGGCACCCTCATCATCAACATCGGTGACATGCTGCAGGAGGCTTCCCGTGGCTATTACCCCTCCACCACCCACCGGGTCATCAACCCGACCGGCGGCAGTGCCGCCAAGTCCCGCATCTCCTTGCCGCTGTTCCTGCACCCGCGCCCGGACGTGGTGCTCTCCGAGCGCCACACCGCCCACAGCTACCTGATGGAGCGGCTGCGGGAGTTGGGAGTCATCTAGTCCCGGCACTGCCAGTGTCAGCGTCAAAACCGGAGCAAACTCGCTCCGGTTTTTTATTTTGTGGCACAGTTGGTTGTTTATCCGAATTTTATTGGTTAATGATGCTAAAAACTGAGTTTTATAACGGATATACGCCGAGTGATTGCGCGCCCCCGGGCGTACTCTGAGCGCCATTCCGGGCCCCGCTGGCGGGCCCCTCAATTGGAGTTCCCATGAAGCAGTCCCAATGGTCATCCCGGCTCGGTTACATCCTGGCCGCCGCAGGTTCGGCGGTCGGTCTCGGCGCCATCTGGAAGTTCCCCTATGTGACCGCCGCCAACGGTGGCGGCGCCTTCCTGCTGGTGTTCCTGCTGTTCAGCTTCACCCTGGGGGTGGCGGTGCTGATGGGGGAGACGTTGCTCGGCAGCCTGACCCGGCGCGGGGTGGTGGGGGCCTTCGATGAGTTGATGGGCAAGCGCTGGCGCTGGGTCGGCGCCATGGGGCTCTTGTGCAGCCTGCTCATCTTCAGCTTCTACAGCGTGGTGGGGGGCTGGACCCTGGGCTACACCGGCATGGCGCTGGCGGGTAGCCTGCAACAGGGGGATGGCGCTGCGCTGACCGCCCGCTTCAACGACTATGTGGGGGATCCGCTCTGGCCGGTGCTGACCCACCTGCTGTTCGCCGCCCTCACCTGGTGGTTCGTGCAGGGCGGGGTGCAGCAGGGGGTGGAGCGCACCCTGCGCTGGATGATGCCGGCCCTCTTCATCATGATCCTGCTGCTGGTGGCCTTCGGTCTCACCCTGCCCAATGCCATGGCCGGGGTACGCCACTTCCTGATGCCGGACTTCAGCAAGCTCGGCATGTCAGGTGTGCTCGACGCCATGGGGCTGGCCTTCTTCTCCCTCTCCATTGGTCTGGGCATCCACACCACCTATGGCGCCTACCTGCCCTCCAGCGAAGGGGTGGGCCGCTCCAGCCTCTGGGTGGTGTTGCTGGCGAGCTTGATGATTTTCCCCGTGCTGGCGGCGACCGGCATAGATCCCGCCTCGGGGCCCGGCCTCACCTTCATGACCATGCCGGCGGTGTTCCAGCAACTGCCCTTCGGCCAGGGGCTGGCGGTGGTGTTCTTCGCCCTGCTGGTAGTGGCGGCGCTCTCCTCGGCCATCTCCCTGCTGGAGCACCTGCAGTGCTTCGTCTGCGAGAGCCTGGGCTGGTCGCGGCGGGCGGCCTGCAGCCTGATCACCGCCCTGGTGATGGCGGGGGGCATCCCGGTCAGCCTGTCGTTCGGCCCCTGGGGGGATCTGACCCTGTTTGGCAAGAACATCTTCGAGCTGCTGGACTTCATCACCTCCAACCTGCTGATGCCCCTGTTCGGGCTGGCCCTGACGCTGCTGCTGGGCTGGCAGCTCGGTCGCCGGGCGCTGCCCACCGGGCTGGCACCGCACTGGCGCGCCCTGTTGATGGGTTGCTGGCGCTGGCTGGCCCCCCTGCTCATCGGCGGCATCCTGGTGCGGGGTCTGCTGTGATCTTCTGCCGTTCGGGCGGGCCCTCTGGCCTGCCCGTGGTCCGGGCAGATAGAGGAACCTTGCCGGCAGGATTGACTGTATCGAAAAATCCATGAAATAGAGGCTTATCAAAACTTTGATTCACAATGCGGCCATTAAGTTAATAAATATTCTGTTTTGTGGGCAAGAATGGACTCTTGGCTGTCAACTTCTCTTGCCGTGGTTTAGGCTGTGGCTCCTTTTTCGCGTCTAGGTTACTCACAGAATGTCACCCCTCATCGCCCTTGTTGGTCGATTTTTCAGCTCGCAAGAGAGGTGACCCTGCACGCGCACTCAGTCTGAATGTTCATTGCAAAGGTCGCCCCCGGGCGGCCTTTTTGTTGCAGCCCAGTTGTTGCGACCCAGGTTGCACTTACCCATGGAGTATCGATTCGATGTTGTCTTCCCCGGAGGTTGTATGAGCCAGGTTCAGTGGTCTTCCCGTCTCGGTCATGTGCTGGCGGCGGCCGGCACGGCCATTGGCCTTGGCGCCATCTGGAAGTTTCCCTATGTGACCGCCACCAATGGCGGCGGCGCCTTCCTGCTGGTGTTTCTGCTGTTCAGCTTCACCCTGGGGGTCGCGGTGCTGGTGGGTGAGACCCTGCTCGGCAGCCGCAGCCAGCGCGGGGTGCTCGGCGCCTTTCATCGGCTGGTGGGGCCGAACTGGCGCTGGATGGGCTACATGGGGATCCTCTGCGGCTTCTTCATCTACAGCTTCTACAGCGTGGTGGGGGGCTGGACCGTGGGCTATGCGGCACTGGCTGTGGCGGGCAAGCTCAACCTGAGCGAGGGCTCGGCGCTGACCGCCCTGTTCAACGGCTACGTCAGCCATCCCTGGTGGCCTGTGCTGACTCATCTGGTCTTCGCCGGGCTCACCTGGTGGTTCGTGCAGGGGGGCATTCAGAAGGGAGTGGAGCGGGCGCTGCGCTGGATGATGCCGGCGCTCTTCATCATGATGCTGCTGCTGGTGGGGGTGGGTCTCTCCATGCCGGGGGCCATGGCCGGGGTGCGCCAGCTGCTGCTGCCTGACTTCTCCATGCTGACCGGCCAGAGCGTGCTGGATGCCCTGGGGCTGGCCTTCTTCTCCCTCTCCATTGGCCTCGGGGTACACACTACCTATGGCGCCTATCTGCCCAATAGCGAAGGGGTGCTGCGCTCCGGAGTCTGGGTAGTGACCCTGGCGAGCCTTATCTCTGTGCTGGCGGGGCTGATGATCTTCCCGGCGCTGGCCTCCACCGGCATAGACCCCACAGCCGGCCCGGGTCTCACCTTCATGACCATGCCCGCCGTGTTCAGCCATCTGCCGTTCGGTCAGGGGCTGGGGGTGGTCTTCTTCCTGCTGCTGCTGGTGGCGGCGCTCTCCTCCTCCATCTCCATGCTGGAGCACCTGGTGCGCTTCACCTGCGAGGAGTGGGGCTGGTCGCGCCGTGGCGCTTGCCGGGTGCTGACCCTGCTGATCATGGCCTCCGGCATTCCGGTGAGCCTGTCGTTCGGTCCCTGGGCCGACTACACCCTGTTTGGCAAGACCATCTTCGACTTGCTGGACTACCTCACCTCCAACCTGATGATGCCGCTGTTCGGTCTGGTGTTGACCCTGCTGCTGGGCTGGCGGCTGGGGGATACCATACTGCCTGCCGGGTTGTCGCCGGCCCTGCGTCTGTGCCTGCTCTGGTGCTGGCGACTGGTGGCGCCGCTCTTGATCGCCGGTATTCTGGTGCGGGGTCTGCTCTAGCCGTTGCCCCGTGCAGGCGCTTGGGCTCCCGACCTTAGTGAGGTGTGAGAGGAGGAAGTTTGGGGGCCAGGTGAGATCGGATCTGCCGCAGCGTCTCCTGATAGGCCTCGGCATGCTGCCCCAGGAACGCGGCGCTGTGGTTGAGGCGCCGCTCAAGCCGGTCAACCAGCTGGGCGACCCCGGGAGCCGGCATGCCGCTCGGCCAGCACAGTTGCAACAGCGTCAGCAGTTGCCAGGCATCCCCCGGCAGAGCGGGAAACTCCTCCAGCAGGGTCAAGCCATATTGGATGGCCACCTGATGCTGCCCGGCAGAGATGGCCTCTTGCCGCCCCTGGCGCAGAGAGGCCAGGCGCTGTTCGCGGTGCTCCAACTGCTGCCCGAGTTCGGTGATCACCAGCCTGAACAGCCGCTGGAGCAGTGGGGAGGGCGCCACCCTGGCCTGGTGCTGGCTGAGCTGTGCCAGATAACGCCGGGCGTGCTGGGGCAGGCCGCAGAACTGGCTGACGGCAAAGCCGAGCAACTGGTTGAGGTGATGGTCCCGCGCCGCCTCTGGCGGATGTCTGGCCAGCAGCACCAGGGCCTCATCGAAGCGATAATCCAGGCCCAGCATCAGGGCTTGCAGCAGTGCGGCCTCGTGGTCACGCAGGGTCGTCGCCTGGCCGAGGCTGTCACACTCCTGGCGCAGCGTGGCTATCCTGGCCGCTGTCGGGTTGTGCCAGAGCACCGCCAGACTGGCGCTCAGGATGACATGCTCGATGGATATCCGGAATCTGTGCTCGGAAAAGAAACGCAGAGTGAGGCTTCTGGCCTGCTCCAGCGCCTTCCCCTCCTCTTTGAGCAGCAGTGCCAGCAGAATACCAACCTGGCGCCACTCTGGTTGCCAGGGGTACTTGCGCAGCAACTGCGCGAGCGTGGCCCAGGCCGGTTCCCATTGTGCCTCGTGTAGCAGGCAGGCGAGGGATAGCTCCTGATAAATGGCGGCAGGAAGTCGTGCCTGATTGCGAGCCAGATCCTTGCGGGCACTCTCCAGCCTGTTCAATCCGAGCAGGGCGAGGATCAACCCCTTGCGCGGCCACCAGGCGTCGTGTTCCGTGGTGCACATGGCGTAGTGCTGGGTGGCCTGGAAGTGATCCTGCTCCTGCAACAGCATGTATCCCTTGACCCTGTCTATCTGCGGCCCCAGCCCCTTGTGCCGCGAGTGCTGATAGAGCAGATCCTCGCATCGGGCACAGGCGTTGCGCCACTCCCTGAGGGCCATGGGCGTGGCCAGAGGCCGCGTCAGCTCGATCAGCATCAGCAATTCACGCAGACCGTTGGTCAGTTGCTCCGTGGTGAAGGGGACGGGCAGGCGCAACGGGAAATAGAGGTCGGAAGGGGGGAATTGACCGGCGTCATCCTCCTCGCCCAGCAACCACAGCACGCAACCCGGCGCGAGCAGGCCCAGATAGTGCGCCTCATGGAGCAGACGGATCCCGTCATGGGCCTGATGCTGATACTGGCGGCAGATGATGGCATCAAAGGCGTGCTGGCCGAGGAGGGCGGGCAGGGTCGCGAGCTCCTTGCAATGGCGCAGTTGGGATGCGTTCACCCCCAGCTCGCCGAGCCCCTGGGAGAGGGCCGAGCTGATCATGGCATCGTCTTCGATCAGGAGGATCTGCATTCTTGACGCTCCTTCGCTAACTGGGATGTGGCCAGGCGTGTGAAAACCGGATTCAAAGATGCCCCCACTGTCGTCTGAGAGAGGCGACGGGGTCAATACCCCACTTGGGTCAGTGACAGGGCGCGTGGAAGATAAGCCGCCATAGGGCGGGGGGCCTTCATCCGGTCAGGCCTTGCCGCAGGCTGGGATGAGGGCGGGACCCTACTGCAAACCGGGTCCCTTGGCCGAGAAGGGACAGTCGCGCTGACGGATGAGCCGATTGCCCTGCTGCCCGTGCCCCTGCCAGGCGAGCTCGAGTTGGCCGAGACGACCGAGGTGGCGCAGCTCGAACTCGTAGCGCAGGCAGGGGTTGTCGGTGGGCAGCCGGGTCATGGACGCCGGCAGGCGGTAGTCATAGCGCAGCAGGGGGCCGTCCTGCAGCTGGCTCTGGGCGGGCACCAGGCCCTCCGCCGTGGGGGAGGGAGCACTCAGGTAGCGGCGCAGGGTCAGGGGGGCGTCGATGGCCCTCTGATAGTGGAGTCCGTTCATGGCGGCGAGCTCCTCCTCCAGCCGCTGCAACTCCCCCTCCAGCCCGCTCAGCGCCGCACCCAGCTGCTGATGGCTGGGCGAGGCGCAGCCCCCCAGCAACAGGGTCATGAGCAACAGGGCGGGGCGGACGGGCAGCATGGTCACTCCTTCGGGATCAGGGCCACAGACTATAGCAGGGGATTGGTGGGCGGCGTGCCCCGCAGCAGCCCGGCGAGGCGCTCCAGCCCCTTGGCGACGCGGGCGTCGGTGGCGGGCTGGCTCAGGCTCAGGCGTACCCCTTGCGGGGCGGCAAACTGGCCGGCGGCGAAGTGTTCTCCGCTCGCGACCCCGACGTCAAGGGCGTTGGCCGCCTCGGCGAACTCCTGGCTGCGCCAGGGTTCGGGCAGCGGCAGCCAGGCGTGCATGGCACCCGGTTGCCAGCGCGCCCCCGGCAGCAGGTGACGCAGCAGCTCCCCCCGACGCGCCAGGACTCGTCTCTGCTGCTCGATGAGCGGCATGATCTGGTGCTGGCTCACCAGCTTGCAGGCCAGCTCGATGAGCAGGGGGCTCACCATCCAGCTCGACAGCCGCATGGCCTGGGCGAAGCCGTTGCGAAGGGAGGGGGGAGACAACACGAAGCCGACCCGCAGGCCGCCGCAGGCGATCTTGGCCAGGCTGCCGAGGTAGATGACTCGCTCCGGCGCCAGGTTGACCAGGGGCGGGAGCGAGACCTCGGGCAGCAGGCCGTTGACGTCGTCCTCGACGATCAGCAGATCATGGCGGCGGGCGATGGCAACTATCTCCTCCCGCCGCGCCAGGCTCATGGTGGCGGTGGTGGGATTCTGCAGGGTAGGGGTCAGGTAAAGCAGCTTGGCCCGCCGCTGGCGGCAGGCGGCTTCCAGGGCGGCGGGGATCAGCCCCTCCTCGTCCATCGCCAGCCCCATCACCTGATTCTTCAGCTGGCGCGCATTGCCCAGCATGCCGGGGTAGCTGAGCCCCTCGCAAAAGAGGGTCTCCCCCACGCAGCCGGTGGCCAGCAGGGCCAGCATGATGCCGTGCTGGGCGCCATGGCTGAACAACAGCCTCTCTTCACTCCCCTGGATGCCCTGCGCGGCGAGCCAGTCGACGAACAGCTGGCGCTGCTCGGCACGTCCCGCCTCCTTGTCATAGCCGAGCAGAGCGTTGAGATCCCCGTCCGCCAGTTCGGTCAACATGGGCCTGATGATGGCGGCCCTGTCCAGCTGCACCGGCAGGTTCTGCCACAGCTCGATGCGCTGATTGTCCTCGTTGCGGATCACCCATTCGTTGGCGGGATCCGCCGCAGCCCTGACCCAGGTGCCATGACCCACCCTGGCCGCCAGCAGACCCCGTCGCTCGGCCTCGGTGTAGGCACGGGTGATGGTGCCCACAGTCACCCCCAGCCGGTCTGCAAGGGCCCTGTGGGTCGGCAGTCGGGTCTGGGGGGGCAGTGCGCCATCGGCAATGGCCTGCTCGATGGCCTTGACCAGTTTCAGGTAGAGGGGCCCCTCGAAGGGGGTGAGGTCGGGTGTCCAGATTGTCATGGTGACAATAAATCCATTGATCCAATATTGTCCCCAATATAGCGTGATATTCAGCCTGTTAACAACCCAATAGCTCACATTGTATCGATACAATGTAACAAGAAAGGAGTCACCTCATGACCATTGAATGGTACGCCACCCTGTTTGGCTTCGCCCTGCTCACCTGCGGCACCCCGGGGCCCAACAATCTGATGCTGACGGCATCCGGCGCCAACTTCGGGGTACGCCGTACTCTGCCACACCTTATCGGGGTGGTGGTGGGCCAGCCGGTATTGCAACTGGTGCTGGCGCTCGGCTTCTATCCGCTGTTCGAACGCTGGCCCCTGCTCAAGGTGAGCCTGCAGGTGCTGGGCAGCCTCTATCTGCTGTGGCTGGCCTGGCGCATCGCGGTGGCCGGTGCCCCAGGGGATCCGGCAAGTCGCGCCCGTCCGCTGACCCTGCTGGAGGGGCTGGGCTTCCAGTTCCTCAATCCCAAGGCCTGGATGATGGGCATCTCCGCCATCAGTCTGTTCAGCCTGCCGGGGAGCGACTACTGGCCGAGTCTGTGGGGCATCATGTCGGTCTTCCCCATGGCGGGGCTGCCGGTCTGCTTTGCCTGGGTGCTGTTCGGCCATCAGCTCAGCCGCTGGATCAACTCGGACAAGGGCTGGCGCCGTCTCAATGGCAGCCTGGGGGCCCTCACCGCCCTGTGCGTGGTGATGCTCTGGTATTAATGGTTGCCTGATTATTCATGCAAAGAAAATGCATTGCCGACCTTGTCGTCAGGGCAGAGGCTCTGCATATTAGGAGGCTTGCCGCGCTCTTGCCGCACTAAAGGATGAGATTGAGATGGATCTGAACTGGTTGTTCCCCCTGGCGGGCTTTGCCCTGATCACCTGTGGCACCCCCGGCCCCAACAACATGCTGCTCACCAGCGCCGGGGCCGCCCAGGGATTTCGCCGCTCCATTCCCCTGCTGGTGGGGGTGGTGGGGGGCATCAACCTGATGATCCTGGCCACGGCCCTGGGGCTGGGGGTGATGTTCGAGAAGGTGCCGCTGCTGCATGACGGCCTCAAGCTGGTGGGCTCGGCCTACCTGCTCTGGCTGGCCTGGAAGGTGGCCAATGCCAGCGGCCCGGCGGATGGCAGCCGACCGCTCATCCCGGCCCATCAGGGGGCCATGCTGCAACTGCTCAACCCCAAGGCCTGGATGATGGCGCTCTCCGCCATCAGCGGCTTCACCCTGGCGGGGGAGGCTTACTGGCCGTCCGCTGGCTGGGTGCTCGGCATCTTCTTCGTGACCGGCCTCTACACGGGGGCCTTCTGGGTGCTGTTCGGTGCCCAGGTGCGCCGCCTCATCCGTACCGCCAGAGGCTGGCGTCGTTTTAACCTCGGCATGGGGATCGCCACGGCGGCCTGCGTGCTGATGATCTGGGTTTAGGCCTTGGCCTGAGCCTTTACCGGCTGTCTTGTTGGCCCTTCGGGGCCTTTTTTGTTTCGTCGGCGGCGCGGCATGACGCTCGCGTCGCCCGGTGCCAGCGTGGTGGCAAGGAGGGTTCATGAAATGTATCGGTCTGCTGGGTGGCATGAGCTGGGAGTCCACCGTCAGCTACTACCAGGCGCTCAACCGGGGTGTGCGGGCGCGGCTCGGCGGTTTGCACTCGGCGCGGGTGCTACTCAATAGCGTCGATTTTGCCGAGATAGAGCGGTTGCAACATGCCGGTGACTGGCCCGCTACCGCCCGTCTGCTGGCGGCCGAGGCCCGCGCACTCCAGGCCGGTGGCGCCGATTTCCTGATGATAGGCACCAACACCATGCACAAGGTGGCCCCCGAAATTGAAGCCGCCATCGAGATCCCGCTGCTGCACATCGCCGATGCCACCGCCCGCCGCCTGCAGGCAGACGGGGTGACCCGGGTCGGCTTGCTCGGTACCCGCTTCACCATGGAGCAGGATTTCTACAAGGGGCGGTTGGAGGCGCAGTTCGGACTGGAGGTGCTGGTGCCTGCAGAGGAGCAACGGGAGCGGGTGCATCGCATCATCTATGACGAGCTCTGTCTTGGGCAGATCCATGAGCCGTCGCGGGCCGAATACCTGGCCATCATCGCCGAGCTGGCCCAGGCCGGGGCTCAGGCCGTGATCCTGGGCTGCACCGAAATCGCCCTGCTGGTGGGGGAGTGCCAGGCCGCCGTGCCGCTCTACGACACTACCGCCATTCATGCCGATGCCGCCGTGGCGTGGGCGCTGGAGTAGGGCAGAGAGAGACAGAATCCGTGGAGGCGCTGCGGCGTCTCCCCTCCTCTTGCCGTCATCCTCCCCGATCCTGACTGTGAGTCAGCCTTCACTTCAGCAAGCCGATTGACGCTTTTATTGTCAAACGGCTCACATTTCCTCCTTTTGTCCCTTGAGTCCGACGCGTCGGACGCCTAGGTTTCGATCACTGAAACGATTCAGCTATCACCAAAAACAAGAGACACGAGGATAAAGCCATGTTGAAGAAACTCTCCATTGCCGTGCTGCTCGCCCTGGGCGCGAGTTCTGGCCAGGCCGCCGAATTCTTGCTGACCGACGCCCAGCAGGGACTGGATGTGGGGGACTGGAAGATCACCAGCGACAAGCTGGGGATCAAGAGCCCGGTACCCTTCTCCATCGAGAAGAAACGCCTGCACGGCGGGCGTCAGGAAGGGGTGGATCTGCTCATCGTCGACAACGGGGTGATGAAGATCACCCTGGTGCCGACCCGTGGCATGGGGATCAAGGAGGTCAAGGGGGCCGATCTGCGCCTGGGTTGGGATTCCCCGGTCAAGGAGGTGGTCAACCCGGCCTTCATCGATCTGGAGAGTCGCGCCGGTCTGGGCTGGCTCGATGGCTTCAACGAGATGTTGGTGCGCTGCGGCTATGAGTGGACCGGTCACCCCGGGGTGGATGACGACGGCCGCCTCAAGAGCCTGCACGGCCGGGTGCAGAACATACCGGCATCCGTGGTCAGCGTGACTGTGGACGAGGAGCCGCCCTACGCCATCCACGTGCGGGGCCGGGTGGACGAGCGCACCTTCAAGATGAGCGAGCTGGTCACCTGGACCCAGCTGAGCGTAGTGCCCGGTCAGGCGGAATTTGCCCTGCAGGACAAGCTGACCAACCACGCGGACTACGAAAACGAGTACCAGATCATCTATCACGGCAACTTCGGGGCGCCGATCCTGGAGGAGGGGGCACATGTCAGCACGCCGGTGAAGCAGATCTCTCCGTTCAACGACTACGCCAAGGCGGGACTCAAGGGCTGGCAAACCTATCTGGGGCCCACCAAGGGCTTCGACGAGATGGTGTTCAACCTGGTGCCCTACAGCGATGCCGAGGGCAACACCCTGGCGGTGCTGAACAACAAAGCGGGCAGTGCCGGGGTGGCGGTGGGTTACAACACCAAACAGTTACCTGTGCTGACACTCTGGAAGAACACAGACACCCGGGCCCAGGGCTATGTGACCGGCATAGAGCCCGGTACCAGCTATGCCTACAGCACCAAGTACCAGCGCCCGCTGGGGCTGGTACCCAAGATCCAGCCGGGGGAGACCAAGACCTTCGACCTGACCTATCGCCTGCTGCGCAATGGGGAGGAGGTGAAGCAGGCCCTGGCCCAGGTGGACAAGATCCAGGCCGGCCGTCCCACCGAGCTGCGCGAGCAACCCCTGGTCAAGCTGCCCTGAGTGGCAGGCAGACAGCAAAAAGCCGCTCCATGAGCGGCTTTTTCATGCCAGATGAGGGATCAGCCGTGGCTGGACTCAGACATGGCTGTACATGGCCTCGATCTCGCTCTGGTACTTGGATTCGATGATCTTGCGGCGCAGCTTCATGGTGGGGGTGATCTCCCCGAGCTCCATGGAGAAGGCGCTCGGCAGCAGGGTGAACTTCTTCACCTGCTCAAACTTGGCCAGCTCTTTTTGCAAGTCAGCAATCCGTGCCTCGAAGAACTCCACCACCTTGGAGTGGCGCAGTAGCTCGGTCTTGCACTGGTACTGCAGGTTGATGGAGCGGGCATACTCCTCCAGGGACTCGAAGCAGGGGACGATCAGCGCCGAGACGAAGTGGCGGGCATCGGCGACGATGGCGATCTGCTCGATGAAGCGATCCTTGCCCAGGGTCCCCTCTACCAGTTGCGGGGCCACGTACTTGCCGTTGGAGGTCTTCATCAGCTCCTTGAGGCGCTCGGTGAAGTAGATGTTGCCCTGGTCGTCGAGCTCGCCGGCATCGCCGGTACGCAGGAAGCCATCGGCCGTCATCACCTCGGCGGTGGCGTCCGGCTTGTTGTAGTAGCCGCGCATCACGGTCGGTGAGCGCACCAGCAGCTCGTTGTTCTCGCCGAGTTTGACCTCTATGCCGTCCATGACGGTGCCGATGGAACCCAGCTTGAACTGGCTGTCCTCGTAGCAGCAGACGGTGGCCGTGGTCTCTGTCATGCCGTAGCCGTATTTGAGGTTGAGCCCCATGGCCTGGAAGAAGAGGTTGACGTCGTCCGCGAGGCGAGCGCCTGCCACCGGCAGGAAGCGGGTGCGGCCGCCGAAGCGCGCACGCAGCTTGCGAAACACCAGCCGCTCGGCCAGGGCCAGCTGCAGGTAAAGCAGGGGGGAGGCGGATTTGCCGGCCTGGCGGGTGGCGACCATCCGCTTGCCGACCCCGGTGGCCCAGCCGAACAGGGCGCGGCGCAGGCGCGGTGCCTGGGCAACTTTGGCCTGGATCATGGCGTAGGCCTTCTCGTAGAGACGTGGTACGGCGCACATCACGGTGGGCTGCACCTCGCCAATCACCTCCATCACCTTCTGCGGATCGCGGATATAGACGTTCTCGGCGCCGCAATAGAGCACGTAGTAGCTCCAGGCGCGCTCGAACACGTGGCTCAGCGGCAGCATGCAGAGGGAGATGTCCTGCTCGCCAAGATCCAGGCGGCGGTCGTGCATCTCGAAACAGGCGGCGATGTTGTTGAAGTCGAGCATGACTCCCTTGGGTTCACCCGTGGTGCCCGAGGTGTAGATCAGGGTCAGCAGATCATCCATGCGGTAGTGCTGCTCGCGCTCCCTCAGCGCCTGCTCGCTGGGCTGATGGTTGCCGGAGACCAGGAAGGTCTGGAAGTGGCTCGCCTGCTCGCAGCCGCGCAGATCGACGGTGCCGTCAAGGGTGACTATCTGGTTGATCTCGCCACTCTTGAGCAGCAGGAGCGCCTGATCGAACTGGGGCTGCTCCCCCACGAACAGCAGCTTGATGCCGGCGTCCTTTATGATGTAGCGCAGTTGTTCGAGCGTGCTGGTGGGGTAGATGGGCACGCTGACGCCACGGGCGGCGAGGATGCCGAGATCGGCCTGGGTCCACTCCGGCATGTTGCGGGCATAGAGGCCGACCATCTCGGTGGGCTGGTGGCCGGCGCGGATCAGCGCCTGGGCGCAGTAGTCCATGGCCTGGCCCAGAGTACGCCAGCCGATGGCGCGCCATTGGCCATCCTGCTGGACGCGCAGGGCGGCCTTGTTGCCAAGGCGGGCAATACGCTCACGCATCACTCTAACCAGATGAAGCTGCGACATCTAAATCATCCTCAAGTAACAGTTGTGCGCCCGCAGGGGCACTAAAATCGGGGCTGGAGTTTAAACTCTAACATTACAGCTTACAAGTGTGCGCCATTTGTCCTGGATCACAAAGTCGTCAACTCGGGGAGAGTCAGGCATGATAAGGACAAGGGTCGGATTCATTCAGGGAGTAGCGCCATGGGGATCGGGGTCAAGAGTCTGTTGACGGGCATGTTGTTGCTGCT
This sequence comes from Aeromonas sp. S2(2024), assembly GCF_041402505.1. Lineage (NCBI taxonomy): Bacteria > Pseudomonadati > Pseudomonadota > Gammaproteobacteria > Aeromonadales > Aeromonadaceae > Aeromonas > Aeromonas sp. S2(2024). The sequence goes on along the minus strand of NZ_JBGLRL010000021.1, from coordinate 34,439 downwards.
GGCGGGAGCCGGTGCACTCTGGTTTGTCCTTGGCGGATCAGGGGCGCAGGACAACCCCTGGCTGAGCGGGGCCGAGGGCTATGAGCAGGCGCAGCGGCTGGCGCTGAGCGAAGGATACCCCTTGCTCTACGTGATAGAGCGCGCCAAATGCCGACGCTGCAAGGCGCTCAATAACGAGCTGTGGCGCGCTCCCGAGATGCAATCCGCCCTGGCGGGGCTGGCCAAGGTACGGCTCAACCCGGATGCGGGGGATGGCAGCGAGCACATACTGCGGCGCTTCCCTCAGGTGGCGACCGCGCCCGGCATCTATGTGCAGCGACCGGGAGAGCCGCTTAGGCCCATCAAGGTGGCGGTGGATATCCAGCAGATCTGGATGCCAGGGGTCACCTACGGGCGCGGCTTCTTCATGCCGCTCTCGGGGGCCGCCTTCGAGGCGGTGCTGAGGGTCACCCTCAGCCTGGAGGATCCTTCCATCGACAATGCGCCCCTGCCCTGAGGGGCGACTGGGGTGCGGGATGAGGGTAGACACGACAAGGGGGCGGCATGCCCCCTTGTCCGTGGTGGATGGCCTCCTGACCCAAGCCGGGCGGCTACGGGATCAGCCGAAGTCGAACAGGCGAGACATCAGCACGGCGTCTTCCCGATCCTGCCCGGTGCCGTAGTAGTCGGCGCGGCGGCAATACTCGGCAAACCCCTCGCTCTCGTAGAGGCCGATGGCGGTGCGGTTGCCCGCCCGCACCTCCAGAAACCAGGCCTCGGCCCCCTTCGCCTTGCTGCGGGCCAGATACTCCTTGAGCAGCGCCCGACCCAGCCCCTTGCCCTGAAACTCGGGGTGCACGCAGATGTTCATCAGCGAGCTGTCTCCCGCCACCAGATCCGAGATATAGAAACCGGCGGGACGGCCCTCCACCAGCATCAGGCCATTGAGATAGCGCGGCCCGAAGCAGGAGAGCAGGTTAGCCTGGCTCCAGGGCTCCTGGTGGGCGGCCCGCTCTATGGGATAGATGGCGTTGAAATCGGATTCGAGCAGGGGACGAAAGCTGGGCAAGAGGTCAGACATGGTTACTCCGGACGGGATTCGGACTTGCGACGGACGGCATGGTCATGCCATGGTCGTGGCTTCAAGGATCTTGGCGGCTGGCCGGTTCAACCGGGCTGGCGCTGTCGGCACTGCTGCCAGAGGGCGCGCTTGTGCACCGCGCCTGGCTTGAGCGGGCAGATGAGGGCATGGGGCCAGCGCGGATCCGGCGCCGTCAGCCAGAGCAGAGGAGGCGTCACCCCCTCGGGCAGCTCGTCGAGCAAGGAGACCTCGTCCGTGCCTATGCCGAGCCACTGGCAGATATCCCCGAGCAAGGAGGGCGCGGGCAGTGCCTCGGCCTGCAGCCACAGCTTGCCGGTCGGCACCGCCACCGGCTGGCGTGGGGTCGCCGCATCCTCTGCCGCCGGGGTCACCTGCGGCTGCCGGGTTGCCGCAGCGTCTGCCGGTTGGTCTGGCAGGCCCCTGGCTCTCAGTTGCCAGAGGGGGATGCCCATCCGGGCCAGGATGCGCTGACGCAGTGGGTCCAGCAGGGGATCTTGCATGCGAAGGCTCACTCTTGATCTGCATTGGGGTAAATTCTGATGCGCAGAGTACACTCTCGCAGGTTTTGCTGCACCCCCTTGCGTGCCGGGATTGTCCCGCCGGGGCCGTGCGATCCCGACCCCGACCGCGGGATGACCAGATTCAACAGACCATGACAGTGAGGCGGGGCCAGAGGCCGGACCCCGTGGACACTATGACCATACCAGCTTCGGAACTGTGCCTATGCCGCCTTTAGCCCAGAATACTGTTCGTGCCACCCCCATCCATGAGCGCCTGCCACGGCTGCTGGCCGCCCTCGGGGAGGGGCTGTATGAGCGCCAGGACGCCCTGCGGCTCGGCCTGCTGGCGGCCTTGAGTGGCGAGAGCGTCTTCCTGCTGGGCCCCCCGGGCATCGCCAAGAGCCTGATCGCGCGGCGCCTCAAGCTCGCCTTTCACGATGCCCGCCACTTCGAATACCTGATGACCCGCTTCAGCACGCCGGAGGAGGTGTTCGGTCCCCTCTCCATCCAGGCGCTCAAGGAGGATGGCAAGTACCTGAGGCTGACTCACGGCTATCTGCCGGAGGCCGAGGTGGTGTTTCTCGACGAGATCTGGAAGGCGGGCCCGGCCATCCTCAACACCCTGCTCACCGCCATCAACGAGCGGCAGTTCCGCAACGGCGACAGCCAGCATCCCATTCCCATGCGGCTGCTGGTGACCGCATCGAACGAACTGCCCGCCCCGGACAGCGGGCTGGAGGCGCTCTACGATCGCATGCTGGTGCGGATCTGGATGGACAGGGTGCAGGAGAAATCCAACTTCCAGGCCATGCTGGCGAGTGATGGCCAATCCCACCAGAACCTGACGCCCTCGGTGCAGATCCGGGGGGAGGAGTACGAGGCCTGGCAGGCGGAGATCGAGCAGGTGCGCCTGCCCGACGCCTGTTTCGAGCTCATCTATCAGCTGCGCCAGCAGCTCGACAGCCAGCTCGGTCACGGCTGCTATGTGTCGGATCGGCGCTGGAAGAAGGCGGTCAGGCTCATCAAGGCGAGCGCCTTCTTCAACGGTCGCGACGAAGTGGCCCCGCTGGATCTGCTGCTGTTCAAGGATTGCCTCTGGCACGACGAGGCTTCCCGCACCGCCTTGCTGGAGATGATCGGCGAGTTCTCCCGCCTCTACGGTTACCAGCAACTGGTGCTGACCCGTGAGCTGCTGGCCCTGCGCGAGCGGTTCAAGCAGCTCAAGGGGGCCGTCGCCCAGCGTCTCGGCTGCAAGGCGGTCAAGCGCAAGCAGTGGTTTGGTCGCCGCGCCCGTGGCACCGAGTTGCCGCTGGCCAACGCCAAACCGTTCGGCAAGCAGGTGCACTTCCACCTGCTCACGCCGGCGCCCCTGGATGGCGGGGATCCCGAACGCCTGACCGAGACCCTCACCTTCGATCGCACCCTGCTCTCCCACTGGCACCCCACCGGGGAGGCGCTTGTGGGCTGGCCCCTTGGCAACCCCAAGGAGGGACACTACGAGCTGGTGCTGGACGAGCAGTTGCGGCTGCAGGTACTGGATGTCCAGCGTCAGCCCGTGCCTCTGGTGCTGGTGGAGCGAACTCCCATCCCCGAGGTGGTGACGGCCCCCTGGCAGACCGAGCTGGGTGAGCTGGCGAGCCAGGTTGTCCGGGTGCAGCAGAGCCTCAAGGGGCAGCGCAGCCTGTTCGATCGTCACCAGCCCCACCTGTTTGTCGGGGAGCACTGGCTGCGCCAGGTGGAGGACAGCTTCTTCGTGCTGAACCGGGACCTGGAACGGCTGGGCGAGGAGCTGAAGCAGTGGCGGGATCGCCTGCCCGGGCTCGATGCCTGATGCTGTCCGAACTGATGCTGGCCCATGAGATGAGCCGCCTGTCGTACCCGCAGGATGTCGCCATGCGTCCCTTGCGTGGGGAGTGCCCATGCTAGAGATCGGCATGATGGATCTGGGGCTCCTCATCGGTGAGGGGGAGCTGGCGGGGGAGATGGCGCTGCTGCTGGCGTCCACCCCCAAGATCTCCGAATTCCTCAAACGCTCCCCGCTGCAGGGCAAGCTGTTGAAAAAACGCATCCAGACCTGGAGCGAGCAGCTCGGCGAGGAGATGCGCCACAAGCCGGTGCCGGTGGCGCTGGAGCAGGAGTACCTACTCTATCAGGCCCACAGATTGCTGCCCCTGCCCGAGCTGGTGGGGCGGCTGCCGGCCCTGCTTGAGGCGCTGGAGCAGCACAGCCCCTTCGCCGGGGATGCCCGCAGCCTGGTGCGCCAGATAGTGGCCCAGCCGACCGAGGGGCTGCGTCAGCTGTTTGTGGAGAAGTGGCGGGCCAGCCTGGTGGGTAGCCTGCTGCAGTTGCAGCAGCAGATCGCCGAAGCGGAGCGGGAGAAGCAGCGCCAGGAGATAGAGGATCAGCTGCTGGCGAACCGGACCCTGGCCGATGCCCTGGATCCGCACCAGATCTCCGCGGGGGGACTCTGGGATCTGGCCCAGGGCAGCTGGCACAAACGCAGCCTGGTGCTGGTGCAACAATATGCCCGCATGTTGCAGCGCGAACCCCTGCTGGGGGAGATCGCGGCCCTGCTGGGGCGCAGCGAGCGGGATCGGCGGACCGACGCCCGGACGCTGCCCCCTGTGCCCATGCACGAGCTGGAAGAGGTGCAGACCGACGACGTACCTGACGATCTGGTGGGGGTGCACCCGGCCAGCGATCTGATGCGCCTCTTGCCGAGCGAGGCCGTGATGCTGGCCCTGCCGGAGCTGGAGCTGGAGTTCTATCGCCGCTATCTGGAGCGGCGCCTGCTGAGTTATCAGTCGCGGGGCACATTGCCGCGCCAGCGCCTGATGCAGCGCTCCCCGGAGCAGGGCGGGCAGGAGGTGCAGCCGCGGGGGCCCTTCATCGTCTGTGTCGATACCTCGGGCTCCATGGGTGGCTATCCGGAGGAGTGCGCCAAGGCACTGTTCCTCGCGCTGCTCAAGGTGGCGATGGACGAGAAGCGGGGCTGCTATCTGATGCTGTTTTCCACCGAGGTGGCGACGCTCGAGATCACCGCCGACACCGGGCTGGACAAGGCAGAGCGCTTCCTCTCCATGAGTTTCCACGGCGGCACCGATCTGGTGCCCTGCCTCGAGCAGGCGCTGGTACAGCTGGAGCAACCGGATTTTGCCAGGGCCGATGTGCTGGTGATCTCCGACTTCATCGCCCAGAGCCTGCCCCATGCCCTGCTCGATCGGATGAACCGGCGGCGAGCGCAGCAGACCCGCTTCCACGCCGTCGCCATGTCCAGGCACGCAAAATCGGCGATCCTGCGGGTGTTCGACAACAGCTGGCTGCTGGACTGCGGTCTGCGTGGCCGCCTGCTCAGGCGCTGGCAACGCAGCTAGGGACGGGCTGGCGCCGCTCCGGTGTCAGATGCCGGTCCTGTGATAGAGGCCCCGTTCGCTGACCTGATCCTGATCCAACAGCGGCTGGCCGCTCGGCTGGGCGATATGAAATCCCCGCTTGCCGCTGCGTTTGACCCGGTACATGGCCTGATCGGCCCGGGCCAGCGCGGTGCTGAAATCATCCTGGGGTCGGATGGCGGCTATCCCCATGCTCAGGCCCACGGCCGCCTCCCCATTGGGCAGCTCGAACGGAGTGGCGATGGCATCGATGCATTGACGGGCCAGGTGGCTGGTGCGGGGATCCTCGCTCGGCCAGGGCAGCAACAGCACAAACTCATCCCCCCCGAGCCGACCCAGTCTGACCTCCTCACCACAGCAGTGGCGCAGCCGCTGGCTGAGGGCCACCAGCAGCTCGTCGCCGGCGCGGTGGCCCAGGTTGTCGTTCACCTGCTTGAAGTCATCGAGATCGATGAAGCAGATGGCCCTGCATTCTCCGGGGAACTGGCGGTGCAGGGCGGTGCGATTGAGCAGGCCGGTGAGGGGATCCCGGTGTGCCAGCTGGGCCAGCTGCTGCTCGTACTCCTTCTCGTGGGTGATGTCGATGTGGGTGCCCATCACCCGCAGCGGGTTGCCCTGCTCATCCCGCTCCACCACCCGACCCCTGTCCAGCACCCAGGTGGTCTTGCCATCCTTGGCGATCATCCGGTGCATCACCTGATAGAAGGGGCTTTTGCCCTCCAGATGGTCGAAGAAGGCCTGCAGCACCCGCTCCCTGTCTTCCGGGTGCAGGTGTTCACGCCAGGTGTCGAAGTGGGCCGACAGCTCCTTGGGCTGATAGCCGAGCATGGATCCCCAGCGCCGGTTGAAGATGATGAGCTTGCCGGTGGGAACATGGTTCTGCCAGATGCACAGGCCGGTGCCGTCCATGGCGGCATCCAGCTTCTCCCGTGCGTCATCCGCGATGCGTTTGAGGCGCTCGTTCTCCAGCAACAACCTGTCGTAAGCCTCCCGCAGCTCCTCGTAGGTCATTCATCATCCCTTCCCTTGTATCAGTTCGCTTATAGTCGATGCAGACTTTCCTTCTGTAAAGAATGAGATAGCGGGAGTGAGCGCTGACACGGCAATGAATGCCGTGGCTGTGCGCCCATGGCAAGCAGGGATATGATTGAGGCGATGGGCACGGCGTCCGGGCCATCGAACGGGGAGACTGAATCAGCATGAAGATCCTGATGGGCGTTAGCCTGCTGTTATGGCTGGGAGTGACACCCGCCTTCGCGGTGTCCCCCCGGCTGAGCGAGCCCGGATTGTCTCGGGAGCTGCAGCAGCTGGAGGATGATGCCCCGCCCTTGCAAGTGTTTCGCGACCGTGTCGCCGCCCTGGTCGCCCATGTCGATGCCTATCCGCCCGAGGTGCAGGGACGCATCGCCCGGTTGCAGTGCTGGGCCCAGCCGAGCGAGCGGGACGAGGAGTTCCTGCGCGCGGTGCAGTTTGCCGATCGGGCGCTGGCAGAGGTGAGGGGCCGCAAGGACAGGGTCGCCGAGAGCGGCCTGCTCGCCTGCCGCGGTTATCATCAGCAGTTGCTCGGCAACATGGACGAGGCGAGGCTGGACTACGCGGCCGCCCTGACCCTGGCGCGCAGGCTGGGGGATGAACGGCAGCGGGCCGACATCCTCAACCTGCGGGGGGAGATGTACTCCTACCAGGGGGAGCTGGCCGAGGGGCTGATGGAGCTTATCGATGCCCATCGCCGCTACGAGGCCCTGGGGCTGGAGAGCAAGGGGCGCGAGGTGCTGGCCAGGATCGCCAATGCCTATCGCCGGATGGGGCTCTTCGAGCGGGCCGAGGGCTATTTCCAGGAGCTGGAGCACGACTACCGGACGCTGGGGGATGTCGAGCGGCTGGTGGATATCCACACCCAGCAGGGACTGCTCTATATCGACACGGCAGAGTACGACAAGGCGCTGCCGCTGATGGTCGAGGCCGAGCGCTACTATGAGGCGCAGCAGCAGGACGGGGTGCTGGCCTGGAGCAGGATAGAGCTGGCCACCATCCTGCTCAAACAGGGCAAGACGGCGCAGGCCATGGCCAAGCTGGAACAGGCCGCCACCTTGCTGCATCGGGGGGAAGGGGCAGACAGCGTGACTCTGGGCCATTGGCACATCGTCATGGCCACCGTGCAGGATGCCATGGGCAAACCGGCCGAGGCGCTGCGACATCTGGACGAGGCCGAGCCGATTTTTGCCCGGGAGCAGAACCTGCGCTTCCTTGCCTGGGTGCACGAGGTGCGCGCCCGGGTGCTGGAGCGTCAGGGACGGGTTGGGGAGGCCCTGGCCAGCCTCAAGGCCTTCGTGCAGACCCGCCATGCACTGGATCAGCGGCTGCGGGAACAGCGGGCCCTGCAGATGCGTTTCGAGTTTGACCTGGCGCGCAAGGAGCTGGAGAACCAGACCCTCAGAGCCCAGCAGCAGTTGCAGGCCGAAAAGTTCAAGCAGTTGCAGGAGCGACGCTACTGGCAATTTCTGGTGGTGGCCCTGCTGCTGCTGGTCATGGGGATACTGGTGATCCACCAGCGGGGCCGTACCCGCAAGATGCAGCGTCTCGCCATGACGGACGAGCTGACGGGCATCCACAACCGGCGCCAGATCCAGGCCAAGGGGCGCAAATGGTTCGCCCAGGCGCGCGCGAGCGGCAAGCCCCTTTGCGTGCTGCTGCTGGACATCGATCACTTCAAGAAGGTCAACGACCGGCTCGGCCATCAGGTGGGGGATAGGGTGCTGACCGCCGTGGCCCAGTGCATCGAGGAGCAGGTGCGCAGCCTGGATCGGGTGGGGCGCAACGGCGGGGAGGAGTTTCTGGTGCTGCTGCCCGACACCGATCTTGAAGAGGCGGCCGAGGTGGCCGAGCGGGTCAGGATTGCCGTCTCCCGCCTCGTCATCGAGGGGGTGCCTGAAGATCACCCCATCCACGTCAGCATAGGCTGTGCCGAGTACAGGGCAGAGGATGACAATCTCGGGGAGCTGATCCGCCGGGCCGACGAGGCCATGTACGCCGCCAAGCTGGCGGGGCGCAACCGGGTGGTGAAGGCGGCCTGATCCCGAACCGCCCTTCAGCCCCTCATGCCGGGCTGGGTATTTTTCACTCGCGCGGGTATAATGTCGCGCAATTTTGCTTTGACTCAGGCGAGAAGGCCCATGTAACGCAGCGCTCCTCCTTTTTCCACCTGCGGGTTCCATGACCCGGCTGCGTGGCGTCGTTGTCTGCATGGGAGCCCTGATCCCAAGGTGCTGTCCCGCATTTATTCCCACGGTGGCTCCAGGCCGCCGCTCAATAGAAGAACGTCGAATTATGTCAGCTGAATTTCTGAGTGAAGTCTCCAAGAGACGCACTTTTGCGATCATCTCGCACCCGGATGCGGGTAAGACCACCATCACCGAAAAAGTCCTGCTGTTCGGACAGGCCATTCAGCGCGCCGGTACCGTCAAGGGCCGTGGCTCAGGCCAGCATGCCAAATCCGACTGGATGGAGATGGAGAAGCAGCGTGGTATCTCCATCACCACCTCCGTGATGCAGTTCCCCTATGCGGACTGTCTGGTCAACCTGCTCGATACCCCGGGTCACGAGGACTTCTCCGAAGATACCTACCGTACGCTAACAGCCGTGGATTGCTGCCTGATGGTCATCGATGCCGCCAAGGGCGTTGAAGACCGGACCCGCAAGCTGATGGAAGTGACCCGGCTGCGCGACACCCCCATCCTCACCTTCATGAACAAGCTGGACCGCGAAGTGCGCGATCCCATGGAAGTGATGGACGAGGTGGAGCGCGAGCTGAAGATCATGTGCGCCCCCATCACTTGGCCCATCGGCTGCGGCAAGTCCTTCAAGGGTGTCTACCACCTCTACAAGGACGAGACCTATCTGTATCAGACCGGTCAGGGCCACACCATCCAGGAGAAGCGGGTGGTGAAGGGGCTGAACAACCCGGAACTGGACGCCGCCATCGGTGAAGATCTGGCCGCCCAGCTGCGCGGCGAACTGGAGCTGGTGCAGGGCGCCTCCCCCGAGTTCGATCACGAGGCCTTCATCGCCGGCGAGATGACCCCTGTCTTCTTCGGTACCGCGCTCGGTAACTTCGGTGTCGACCACATGCTGGACGGCCTGACCGACTGGGCCCCGGCCCCCATGCCGCGCAAGGCCGAGAGCCGTCTGGTTGAAGCGACCGAGGAGAAGTTCTCCGGCTTCGTGTTCAAGATCCAGGCGAACATGGATCCGAAACACCGCGACCGTATCGCCTTCATGCGCATCGTCTCCGGCACCTACTCCAAGGGCATGAAGATGCGCCACGTGCGCATCGGCAAGGATGTGAACATCTCCGACGCCGTCACCTTCATGGCCGGTGACCGTGAGCAGGCGGTCGAGGCGTGCGCCGGTGACATCATCGGGCTGCACAACCACGGTACCATCCAGATCGGTGACACCTTCACCCAGGGTGAGGATCTCAAGTTCACCGGCATCCCGAACTTCGCCCCCGAACTGTTCCGCCGCATCCGCCTGCGCGACCCCCTCAAGCAGAAGCAACTGCTCAAGGGGTTGGTGCAGCTCTCCGAAGAGGGGGCCGTGCAGGTATTCCGTCCGCTGATCAGTAACGATCTCATCGTCGGCGCCGTCGGTGTGCTGCAGTTCGACGTGGTGGTCTCCCGCCTCAAGAGCGAGTACAACGTCGAGGCCATCTACGAGGCGGTCAACGTCTCCACCGCCCGCTGGGTGGAAGGGACCGACGTCAAGAAGTTCGAGGAGTTCAAGCGCAAGAACGAGGTCAACCTGGCGCTGGATGGTGGTGACAACCTCACCTACATAGCCCCGACCATGGTCAACCTGCGGCTGGCCCAGGAGCGTCACCCGGACGTTCACTTCCGCCAGACCCGCGAGCACTGATAACGCGCGCCCCCAGGCGGCAAAAGCTGATATAAAAGAAGGCCCTCGCGGGCCTTCTTTTTTTTGCCCGCGTTCTATTTCAGATCAGGAGATCACCATGCTTGGACGCATTACCAACCTCTTCCCGCTCTGGGCCTTGCTGTTTTCAGTGCTGGCTTACTGGCAGCCAGCGCTGTTCGTCGATCTCAAGACCCAGATAGTGCCGCTGCTCACCATCATCATGCTGGCCATGGGGCTGACCCTGCGCCCCGCCAACTTCCTCGACGTGGTAAACAACAAGAGGGCCATCGGACTGGGACTGGTGTTGCAGTTCAGCGTGATGCCGCTGGCGGCCCTGCTGATCAGCCTGCTGCTCGGTTTCGATGCCGAGCTGACCGTGGGCATGGTGCTGGTGGGCAGCGTCGCCGGTGGCACCTCCTCCAACGTGATGTGCTACCTCGCCAAGGGGGATGTGGCCCTCTCCATCACCATGACGGCGCTCTCCACCTTGCTTGGGGTGATCATCACCCCGCTGCTGGTGCAACTGCTGGCTGGCAAGAGCGTCGATGTCCCCGTGCTGGACATGCTGTTGAGCCTGCTCAAGATAGTGCTGATCCCGGTGGTCATCGGGGTCCTGGCCAACGTCTGGCTGCACTCCCTGACCACGAGGCTAGAGCCTCTGCTGCCGCTGGTTTCCATGGTGGCCATAGTGCTGATCATCGCCACCGTCGTGGCCCTCAATGCCGGCCAGTTCGCCGCCATAGGTCCCATAGTGGCGCTGGCGGTGATCCTCCATAACGGCATAGGCATCACGGCGGGTTACTGGATGAGCCGATGGCTTGGCTTCGATGAGCGCATCTGCCGCACCATCGCCTTCGAGGTGGGGCTGCAAAACTCCGGGCTGGCCACGGCGCTCGCAATGAAGTTCTTCACCCCGGCCTCCGCCGTGGCGGGCACCCTGTTCTCGGTCTGGCACAACCTCTCCGGCTCTCTGCTCGCCGGCTTCTGGGCCAGGCGGCCGCTGCTTCTCGCCGAGAGGCAAACCGGGGCTGTGGTCAAGGATCACTGAGGCCTGCTTTGGCTCCATGCAAGAGACCCCGCTGCGGCGGGGTCTCTTTTTTGTCCCTCTTCCCGTGACAGGGGAAGAAGAGATGGGACAGGCTCAGGGGCGACTCAGAGCGCCAGCACCATGCAGATCTCGCAGGCGTCGTGGCCGGTGCAGCCAAGGGGCCCCGGCAGGTGCACGAAGCCCAGCGACTCGTAGAGGCTGGTGGCCTCGCGCAGATCGGCCGTGGTCTCCAGATAGCAGCGTTGGTAACCGAGCGTGCGTGCCTCGGCCAGGGCCTGCAGCACCAGTCTCCGCCCCAGCCCCAGGCCGCGCAGGGCGGGCAGGAAGTACATCTTCTGCAGCTCGCAGGTCCCGGCTTCACCCGCCAGAGGGGCTATGCCGCCCCCGCCTAGGATGGCGCCGTCCGGCCCCTCTATCACCCAATAACGGCTGTGCTTGCCCTGATAGGTCTCATGGAGGAAGTCGAGATTGGGATCTGCCACCCCGTAGCCCTTGTCGGCGGTGAGGCCGTATTCGGCGGAGACGGCGCGCACCACGGCGGCGATGGCGGCATTGTCCTCAGGGGCGATGGGCCTGATGCGATAGCCCTGCTGGCGGCGGGCGCGGGAGAGGGCGCTGCGATAGAGGCGCATGCCCTCCCAGAGCCGTTCGCGCTCCTCGGGGGCGAGCTGGGCCAGGGTCTCTGCCATGGCCTCATCCATCTGCCGGTGCAGCTCCTCAAGCTGCGCCTTGCCCTGTCCGGTGAGGGTCGCCTGCTTGCTGCGCCCGTCCGAGGGGTGTGGCTGCCAGGCGATGAGCTCCCGCTCGGCGAGGCGGGCCAGGGGGCGGCTGGCGTTGGACTTGTCGATGCGCAGTTGCTCGGCGAGCTGCTGGTTGGTGGCGGGGCCATTCTCCAGCTCGATCAGCAGGTGGGCCTCGAGGGGGCTGAGGGCCAGGGAGCCGCACTGCTGGGAGAGCATGCCGAGTTCGCGTACCAGTTCCCGTGACAGGGCGCGCAGGGGGCGGGGATCCATCTTGTGAGTGTCCTTCTCGTTGTTACCTGCAACCAATATAGCCAACTGGTTGTTGATGACAACTATTTCATGAGCCAGAAGGCGGACACAAAAAAGGGCCCGGGAGAGGGGCCCAAACATTGGAAACCCGCGCCAGTGCGCGGATCCCATCCTTGGTCAGGAACACGCTGGCCGGGCAAAGGCGGCCCGGCCTGCGTATGACTCGGGCTCGGCTTACACCAGCTCGGCCAGCATGGTGCCGGCCACGGCGCTGTCTCAGGGCGCGGCGCGGTTTATACCAATTCCGCCAGCATGGTGTCGGCATAGGGGACCAGGGCGTCGCCCTGTTTCACCTTGGCGAGATAGTCAGGGTTGGCGATAAGCGGGCGGCCGATGGCGACGAGGTCGAAGCGGTCGGCGCGGATCGCCTCGGCGGCGGTCTCGGCGCTGTAGTTGCCCACCCCCACCAGGTGGCCGTCGTAGTGGGCGCGCAGGTAGTCGGAGGCGCGGCCATCCAGGTAGTCGAAGGTGAGGCTGTCATCGAAGATGCCAAGGTGCACATAGGCCAGGGCACGCTTGTTCAGCTCGGCCAGCAGGTAATCGAACACGGCGCGATCCCGCGCATCGCCTTCGAGGTGCACATAGGCACCGGGGGAGAGACGCAGGCCCACCCGCTCGCTGCCGATGCGGGCGTTGATGGCATCCACCACCTCCAGGGCGAAGCGGCTCATGTTCTCCGGGGTCTGGCCGTACTGGTCGGTGCGCAGGTTGCTGGAGTGGTGCAGGAACTGGTCGATGAGGTAGCCGTTGGCGCCGTGGATCTCCACCCCGTCAAAGCCCGCCTCGATGGCGTTGGCGGCGGCCTGGGCGTAATCCTCGACCAGCTGGGCAATGTCGCTCTCGCTCAGGGCGCGGGGCACCTGATACACCAGTTCGCGCATGCGCGGCACTGTGCCTTCATGGGCGACCGCAGACGGTGCCAGCACTTCGGCGTGATGGAAGAAGGGGTGGGAGAGACGACCCACGTGCCACAGCTGGGCGAAGATCTTGCCCCCCTTGGCGTGCACGGCCTCGGTGACCTGTTTCCAGCCTGCGATCTGCTCAGGGCTGTAGATGCCGGGAGTGTTGGGATAGCCCTGGCCGTCCGGGCGAATGATGGTGGCTTCGGAGATGATGAGGCCGATGTCGGCGCGGCGGCCATAGTAGGCAGCCATCTGCGCGGTCGGCACCAGTCCCGGGCCCGCCATGCAGCGGGTGAGGGGGGCCATCATGAAGCGATTCGCGAGGGTGAGGGTGCCGTTGAGGCGGTAAGGTTGAAACAGGGTATCCATGCAGAGCGTCCTCGGGGGTGATTCTTGAATGGGCATTCAAGACGTTTTTTGGTTTGTACGCAAGTCTTTTTTGAACAAGCATTCAACATGGATTGGTCTTGCCTGCCTGCTGGGGTAAACTTGCCGCCCTGTTCCCCGGTACGCCGGGCCCTTGCCAGCGGAGATCCCATGCGCAGTGCCGAATTTGATCGGGACCTTGTCTTGCGAAGCGCCATGGAGGCGTTTCGAGCCAGAGGCTATGCCAAGACCACCATGCAGGATCTGGTGGCGGCGACCGGGTTGCACCCGGGCAGTCTCTATGCCGCCTTTGGCAACAAGCGGGGCCTGCTGCTGGCGGCGGTCGATCACTATGTGCAGGAGAAGGGCGCCCTGCGCCGTCGCTGCTTCGATCAACCGAGCCCGTTGGCCGGGCTGAAGGCCTTCTTCACCCAGTTGGTGGACGATGCCCTGCAAGGCTCCTGCCTGCTGACCCGCACCCTGATGGAGCTGGCGGAACAGGATGAAGAGTTGCACCTGCGCTTCAAGGTCATCTATGGCGAGCTGGAGAGCGACCTGGCGCAGCTGCTGCGTCAGGCCAGTGAGCGGGGGGAGCTGGCCCCCGGGTGCGACATTCCCACCCTGACCGCCTTCTTGCAGGTCAACATCCAGGGGCTGGTGACCTTCGCCCAGTGCCACCCAGACCGCGCTCTGCTGGGGGGCGTCGTCGATCAGCTGATGGTGGCCCTGACCCCTCGGCGCTGAATCCCGGCCCTCTGGGCCTATATTTGTCCCCGCTGCTTGCCCCTGCCTGCCCCCTCTTCCATCTTCATGGTGAGGATATCGGCAGGAGGAAAGGGAATGACCAGAAAGGCAACGTCTCGGGCGATACTGGCGCACTTCACCACGCCACGGCTCTCAATTGCACAGCGCTTCGCCGCCGGCAAGGCCCTGCGGGAACAGTTTTCCCGCGAAGCTCACTCCTGGCTGCCGCCCGCGGCGTATGACAGGGATCCCATCGCCGTGCTCAAGGCCCAGGCCACCACTCGCTTGAAGCAGCTGGTGCCGGTGCGCCATGCCAGGATGCAGGAGTCCCCCTTCGCCTTCCTGCGCGGGGCGGCCGCCATCATGGCGGGGGATCTCGTCGCCACTCCCCACTCCGGCCTCATGGTCCAGGCCTGTGGCGACATGCATGTCGCCAATATCGGCCTCTACGCGAGCGCCGAGCGCAACCTGGTGCTGGCCATCAACGACTTCGATGAGACCCACCTCGGCCCCTGGGAGTGGGATCTCAAGCGTCTGGCCGCCAGCGCCCTGGTGGCGGCCGAGTACCTGGGGGCCGACGCCGCCCGCCAGCGGGAGGCGGCCAGGATGATAGCGACCGGTTACCGCACCAAGCTGCGGGAATACGGCAAGATGGGCTTTATGAGGGTCTGGTACGATCACATAGAACAGGCCTCGGTGCTCGACGCCTTCTCCGTCGATGCCCACAGAAGGGTCAAGGCCACCTTCGCAAAGGCCCGGAGCCGCAACCACCTGCAGGTGCTCGGCAAGATGACGGATCTGGTGGACGATCAGCACAGGATCCGCGAGCTCCACCCCTTCGTCATCCGCGAGACCCACACCGAGGACGGGGAGCCCGTCTATGAGGTGCTCGGCGAGTTGCTGGAGGCCTATCTCGCCTCCCTGCCGGAGGACAGGCGCATACTGCTGCGCCGCTACAGGGTCGTGGACGTAGCCCGCAAGGTGGTGGGGGTGGGCAGCGTGGGCACCCGCTGCTGGGTGATCCTGCTGACCGGCGCCGACGATGACGATCCCCTCTTCCTGCAGGTCAAAGAGGCGCAACCCTCGGTGCTGGCCCCCTATTTCACCTCGGAAGACGACAGCGGCAACCAGGGGCGGCGGGTGGTGCGGGGCCAGCGGATGATCCAGGGATCGCCGGACATCTTCCTCGGCTGGTGCGATCTCAGGGGCCGTCACTTCTATGTGCGCCAACTGCGGGACATGAAGGGGGGCATCGACATTACCCCTGGCATGGTCAAGCCCCGCCACTTCGTGGAGTATTGCCAGTTGTGCGGCTGGGCCCTGGCGCTGGCCCATGCCAAGTCGGGGGATGCGGCCCAGATCGCCGGCTACCTCGGCAAGTCGGAGGTGATGGATGAGGCCATCGCCGACTTTGCGGTGGCCTATGGCCAGCGCACCCGGGAAGATCATGCCCTGCTGCTGGCCGCCATCGCCCGCGGGGAGCTGCCGGTCGCCTCAGAGGCGAGGTGAGGGGCGGCTCGAGCGCATCAGCTACTTATGCCAGATCCTTGGGTCACACTAGGGGGGATTGCCGGGTGTGGCATTGGGATCCTTATGCCGGATTCCCCCTCCTTGATCGAATCCTTCAACCCGAGCGCCTGGCACGCCAGACGCTGAGGGTTTACACCGGACTCACCAACTCCTTCATCAACGTCTTCAACCAGATCAAGGCTGGCTGCTGCGCATGCACCGGGTGCCAGACGCAGTTGAGATGGTAATCCGGCACGTCTTCGGGCAGGGGCAGGCTTTTCAGCGGCCAGTGGTTGGCGAGCAGCTCGGCCACCATGCTCGGCAGTACCAGCAGGTGGTCGCTCTGGCTGACGATGGCGGCGGCGGACATATAGCTCTGGCTGTTGACCGAGATGGTGCGACTGTGACCCAGGCTCTGCAAATAGCGGTCGAGGCTCGCCTCCGAGGTGCCGAGCGGCGAGTGGAACACGTGGGGCATGGCGATCAGCTGCTGCAAGGTGATGCGCTCCTGCCATTGGGAGGGATCATCCTCGGCCCCAGCGGGGGCGGATTTGGCGATGGGCAGATCGGCGCGCACCAGCCCGGCCAGGGGCTCGGTGAGCCAGGTCTCCTTGCCCAGATACCCAGGCACTTGCATGTACTCGTCAAACCCCAGCACCAGATCGATCTCGCCGCTCGCCAGCTCTGCCTCCGGCAATGTGTCGCGCAGTATGCGGATCTCTATGGTGACCCCGGGGGCCAGCCGCTTGAGGCGCTGGATAAGGGGCGGGATCAGCACGCACTCCACGTAGTCCGTGGTGCAGAGTACGAAGCGGCGTTTCGACTGACGCGGCTCGAACAGATCCTCCTCGCTGAGCTGCTGCTCCAGCAGCCGCAGCACCTGCTGCACCCCCAGATGCAGCCGCTGGGCCCGGGGGGTCGGCAGCATCCCCTGGGGCGTGCGCACCAGCAGCGGATCGTCAAAGAAGGCCCGCAGGCGGTTGAGGGCATGGCTCATGGCGGGCTGGCTGATAAAGAGCGACTCGGCGGCGCGGGTCACACTCCCTTGCGTCATCAGGGCGTCAAGGGCGAGCAGCAGATTGAGGTCGAGCTGGTGCAGTTTCATGGGGGGATTATTCGCCGTGTTTATGGGACAATCCATCCTATTCATTTGATGGATGGGCACGCAACTTCTTACACTGCGACCCACTGTTATTTTTCCGGGTTCCCAGGTAAATCGGGGGGCCTCAATCCATGCAAGGAGCCTTGCGATGAGCATCAAGACCATCAACTCCATTCCGGCCGCCGACGGCTTCACCATGCCCGCCGAGTGGGCGCACCAGCAGGCCGTCTGGATGATCTGGCCATTCCGCCCGGACAACTGGCGCGTTGCCGGTCGCTTCGCGCAGGCCACCTTCGCCAAGGTGGCGGATGCCATCGGGCAAGCCACTCCGGTCTTTATGGGGGTGCCGGCCCAGTTTATGGAGCAGGCCCGCGCCATCATGCCCACCCACGTCACCCTGGTCGAAATGAACAGCGATGACTGCTGGGCCCGCGACACAGGCCCGACAGTTGTCACCAACGCCGCCGGCGAGTGCCGTGGCGTGGATTGGGGCTTCAACGCCTGGGGCGGTCACAAGGGCGGTCTCTACTACCCCTGGGATCAGGACGAGAAAGTGGCGGCTCAGATGCTGGAGCAGCACGGCATGGATCGCTACGCCGCGCCGCTCATTCTGGAAGGGGGTTCCATCCACGTGGATGGCGAAGGCACCTGCATGACCACAGCCGAGTGCCTGCTCAACGAAAACCGCAACCCGCACCTGAGCAAAGAACAGATCGAAGCGCACTTGCGCGACTATCTGGGTGTCACCAGCTTTATCTGGCTGGATGAAGGCGTCTATATGGACGAGACCGACGGTCACATCGACAACATGTGCTGCTTCGTGCGCCCGGGTGAAGTGGCCCTGCACTGGACCGATGACGAGAACGATCCCCAATACGAGCGCTCCCTGGCCGCCCTCAAGGTGCTGGAAGCGGCGGTGGACGCCAAGGGTCGCAAGCTCAAAATCTGGAAGCTGCTCCAGCCGGGCCCGCTGTTCTGCACCGAGGAGGAGTCTGCCGGCGTCGAGAGCGGCAGCGGTGTGCCGCGCGAGGCAGAAGGTCGTCTGGCCGGTTCCTACGTGAACTTCCTCATCACCAACGATCGCATCGTCTACCCGCTGCTGGATGCCGCCACCGATGGGCAGGCCCAGCGCATTCTGGAAGAGATCTTCCCGGATCACACCGTGGTCGGCGTGCCGGCCCGCGAGATCCTGCTGGGCGGTGGCAATATTCACTGCATTACCCAGCAGATCCCCTCCGGCAAATAAGAACCGGATGACGATCCTGCTGCGAGACCGTGATCAAGGCTCATGTGCTGCTCGGAAGCCTCACGTATGTTTATACGCTCCAGTTCCTGCGCTGCTCTTCACCTTGCTGACGGCCTCTCGCGACGGGTCGTAAACCGGTTCCAGCTGGTATTCAAAACCCCACTCCGTGGGGTTTTATCTCTTGATGATGTGATGATGGCAGGCGCCGATGCGGCGATCATCATGACAAACAGTCACCCTTTTACAGGAGATCCCAGATGATCGAAGTGACCGAAGTTTCCATTGCCGAGCTGCGCGGTGCGCTCGAAGCAGGCCGCACCACCGCGGTCGAACTGGTCAAGGCCTATCTGGCCCGGATCGAGGCCTACAACGGCCCCGAGACCAACACCAAGCTGAACGCTTTGGTGGTACCCAATCCTGATGCGTTGAAAGAGGCGCAAGCGTCCGATGCGCGCCGCGCCCGTGGCAAAACCCTGGGGCCGCTCGACGGCATCCCCTACACCGCCAAGGACAGCTATCTGGTCAAGGGGCTGACCGCCGCCTCCGGCAGTCCGGCCTTCAAGGATCTGGTGGCCCAGCGTGATGCCTTTACCGTCGAGCGCCTGCGCGCCGCCGGTGCCATCTGCCTTGGCAAAACCAATATGCCGCCCATGGCCAATGGCGGCATGCAGCGCGGCGTCTATGGCCGTGCCGAGAGTCCCTACAACGCCGATTACCTGACCGCGCCCTTTGCCTCCGGCTCCTCCAACGGTGCCGGTACCGCCACCGCCGCGAGCTTCGCCGCCTTTGGTCTGGCCGAAGAGACCTGGTCGAGCGGCCGGGGCCCTGCCTCCAACAACGGCCTCTGTGCCTACACCCCCTCCCGTGGCGTCATCTCGGTGCGCGGCAACTGGCCCCTGACCCCGACCATGGACGTCGTCGTGCCCTATGCCCGCACCATGAGCGATCTCTTGGAAGTGCTGGATGTGGTGGTGGCCGACGATGCCGACACCCGTGGCGATCTGTGGCGCATGCAGCCCTGGGTGCAACTGCCCAAGGCTTCCGAGGTGCGTCCGGCCTCCTATCTGGAGCTGGCTGCCAAGCCCGATGCCCTCAAGGGCAAGCGCCTCGGCGTGCCGCGCATGTTTATCAACAAGGATGAACTGGCGGGCACCAGCGAGCACCCCGGCATCGGCGGCCCGACCGGTCAGCGCATCCATACCCGCGACTCCGTGATCGCCCTCTGGGAGCAGGCCCGTCAGGCGCTGGAAGCCGCTGGCGCCGAAGTCATCGAAGTGGACTTCCCCCTGGTCTCCAACTGCGAAGGGGACAGACCCGGCGCGCCCACCGTGTTCAACCGCGGCATAGTCACCCCTGAGTTTCTCAACGACGAGCTGTGGGAGCTCTCCGGCTGGGCGTTTGATGACTTCCTGCGCGCCAATGGCGATCCCAAGCTCAACAAGCTTGAAGACGTCGATGGGCCGAAGATCTTCCCCCACGATCCGGGCACATTGCCGAATCGCGAGGGCGATTTGGCAGCGGGCATGGACGAGTACGTCAATATGGCCAAGCGCGGCCTGAAATCCTGGGACGAGATCGCAA
Organism: Aeromonas sp. S2(2024); assembly: GCF_041402505.1. Lineage (NCBI taxonomy): Bacteria > Pseudomonadati > Pseudomonadota > Gammaproteobacteria > Aeromonadales > Aeromonadaceae > Aeromonas > Aeromonas sp. S2(2024). The sequence continues at coordinate 15,002 of NZ_JBGLRL010000021.1, read as the reverse complement.
CAGTGCCGGACGGCCTGCGTGGACTGGAAAAGACTCGCAAGCTGGATCTGGAGGACTGGATGGACGGGCTCAAGCTCGACGCCGTGTTGTTCCCGACCGTGGCCGATGTGGGCCCGGCTGACGCGGATGTGAATCCGGCCTCCGCCGATATCGCCTGGAGCAACGGCATCTGGGTGGCCAACGGCAACCTCGCCATTCGCCATCTCGGCGTGCCGACCGTCACAGTACCCATGGGGGTGATGGCCGATATCGGTATGCCGGTTGGCCTGACCTTCGCCGGTCGCGCCTATGACGACAACAACCTGCTGCGCGTCGCCTCGGCCTTCGAGTCCACCGGCAGCAAGCGTATGGTGCCGCCGCGTACGCCGCCGTTGGGGTGAGTGCTGTTGTGAATTAAATCTCTCGGATGCATTCTGAGATAATGAAAAAACCACCCGCAGAGCGGGTGGTTTTTATTTTTATAATGACAAGTAATTATTTAAGCTGTGTAATACAGAATCTTTCAATTAAAATAGTTTTTCTGCACTGCCTTTACCAAAAAATCTCTCATATTCTTGTGCTGCAAAGCTATCCATCATTCCTGAAATATGATCTACCACCAATCTTTTTTGATCATCTTTTATAGATCTGAGCTCAGGGGGAAGCAACATATTGTTTTTATTAAATTCATTGTCAGTGTATACCTGAAAAAGCCCTTTAATAATTTTCTCCCCATGCTTTTCATAAATAATGATATCTTTCTTTCTTAATATTGCCTTGAATAATAACTTTTTAAGGCCGCCAGCAAGATCTGCATGCGCTTGGTAATTCAACTCTCCATTAACAAGACCAATATCTCGACATAGTGTGTTTACGATAATTGATGTTAGTTCTTTTCTTAATACTATGGAGTATTCTTCTGAGGTGTCCATACGTGAAGACTCAATAGCTGTCTTTTGTGCTTCTTGTGCAATTTCTGACATTTTTGTATATGCAGAATTATAATCTTTGCTGATCTTGAATTCATGTAATATTTCACCTAGACCGATCATCCCAAAGCTCATTGCGTCTTCTAAGTCGTGCGCTGCATAGGCTATTTCATCAGCAAGATCCATTATTTGGGCGTCAATGCTCTTAGTTATATTTAGATTGTGTCTTTCCAATTCAGTTAGCATGAACTGATAGTCATCATCATATAGAAATTTTTTCTGATTTTGAGATTTATTATTGAAATACTTAGTGACTGCCATCAGGGTTCTGATATTTAAATTCAATCCTGGGTGGGCATGGTGCTTTTTTTCTAACGTTCTAAGAATCCGAAGGGCTTGAGCATTTCCTTCATAACCACCTATATCCTTGGCTAGATCGTTAAGAATGGTTTCTCCATAATGCCCAAATGGAGGGTTCCCTATGTCATGGGCTAATGCAGCTGTTTCACAGACAACAGTATTTTTAAGCCCTAAATCAAAAGCTATAGATCTAGCGATTTGAGCTACTTCTAAACTATGAGTAAGTCTGTTTCTGTTAAATCTATTAGAGTCGATGCCCAAAAGCTGCATTTTACCCTGGAGTCTTCTAAAAGAAGATGAATAGAGCACTCTGGCATAGTCTCTCATTAATTCCTGTCTGTTCTCTGAGCGTGAATCTGGATTTGAATACACCCTATATTCAAGCTTTGAGATTAGATGTTCCTGTTCTTGTGCATATTCACATGTTTCAAGGTTATACATTGGAGTAGATCCTGACCAGTTATTGTGCTGAAGCATATTGTCTTAAGTATTATTAACGGGGTGAATATTATCTTTTTTGGGGCCCGTATGCGACCTCAATTACCGTAAGATCGTTGATATCCAAGGTTTCCTGCTGGTTTTGTCATCTCCATGTTCGCTGTAAATGGACGATTACGCTACGCTCATCGACCCATATATTATGGGACTTATTGTTACCTCCCCTCATCCCCGACCCTTCTCCCGCAAGGGGAGAAGGGTGCAAAACGGTTCAGCTAATTGTGCTTTACGTGCGAGGTACGGGTGGGGGTATGAGGGGTTTGGAATTGGCTCGGGCCATCCCCTCTCCCTCGGGAGAGGGCTAGGGTGAGGGGGCGCTGTCTGTGTCGCTGGTTGGTTTTTAGCTTTTGCCGCTCTCAATCCCTCGCACCGCCAGCAGCCCTGTTTATCGTGGTTCGCTACCGGTCTCCCCTGATTTTTCCTGCCTTCCCCCCCGACTTCACCTTGGCTTCACACAACCTCATGTTTCCCTCACATATCCCCCCTATCTTCTGCCCACTGATAAATGGGCCTGCTTGCCACAGGGTGGCGAGGGGCCAAAGAGAAGGGAGCAAGACGATGAAATCCTGGGTCAAATACGGGTTGGCAGGGGCCTTGATACTGGTGGCGAGCTTCTGGGGCGGCAGCGTGCGGGCGGCGCAGATGCCCCTTGGCCCGGATGGCGCCTTGCCGGGGCAGATAGTCGCCCAGGCTGCGGCTCTCCCGAGTGGCACCTATTTCTTGTCTCTGGGGGGTCAGCCATCGGCTGCTGCCGGGCGCAGCACTTCAAGGCATGGATAGTGGCCTTTTAATCCAAGCGATGCAGAGGACTGTGCGGCATATTGCTTATCTACACAGGCCGGGTTGGTGCGCGGCATAGTGGGCATGACGCCAGATTGGATGGACTACTGCGCCTGATATTGGGCATCAAGCCAGGCGATGGCCTCTTGAGGGTCGTTGAATGCCCGGATATGGTCCGGGTGGGTGAGGGAGAGGCAGGAGAGGGCGATGTGATGGAGCACCTTGGCCGAATAGAGGGAGGCGATGGCCACCAGGTTCTTCTGGGCCAGCCACTGATAGGTCTCCTGCAGATGAGGCAGGGCGGAGAGCACCACCCCCTGATGCTGGCGATGGTCCACCAGAGCGCAGAAAGGCTTCCCGTCCAGGCTGTTCACCACGCGCTTTATCTGTGCAATCCACGCCAGCATACCCTCTTCATTGAAAGGGCCGATCAGCTCGCAGGTGACCAGGTGTTCCTGCACATTGAAGATGAACTCGCCGTGTTTTTTATCAAAGGACATACAACATTCTTATCCATGACCAGGGGCCGCAAGATGATATTGATTCATTCAATCTGCATCAATATCCAAGTGAGGGTCGCTGCCCTTGTTCGAGATTTTATGGGGGCAAGTCAGAGGCTGCGAGCGAGGTGCATCTGATATGACAAGGGCCTCCCTAGGGAGGCCCTTTTGATGATGCGCCTCATCTTGAGGCTAGCGGAAGCGGAACAGCTCCCGGTGCAGCGGGGCGGTCAGATGGGCATCCAGGGTGTGGGCCATGGGCTCGGGGCCGCAGAACCACACCGGGGTGTGCTGGCGTTCACCCAGGGCGGCCAGATCCAGCCGACCGCGCTCGGACTCCAGGTGCAATCGGTAATCGACCCCGGCCCGGCGGCACAGTTCGGCGAGGCGGCTGTGATAGGGGGCGGCCTCGGCGGTGGGGGCGCATTGCAGCAAGGCGGTGCCCGGGCGTGTCTCGCCACGGCGCACCAGCGCCTCCAGCCAGGCGACGAAGGGGGTGATGCCGATACCGGCGCCCACCCAGAGCGCGGGGGCCGGGTCTGGCAGGGCGAAGGCGCCATAGGGGCCGGTCACGATGACGGCATCCCCCACCCTGAGGTGCTGGTGCAGCCAGTGGGTGTGATCCCCGAGGGCGCGCACCGCCAGGGTCAGGGTGCGGCAGTCCGCCGAGACATTGACCAGGGTGTAGGGATGGGGCTCGCCGCGCCCGGCGAAGTCGAAGAAGGCGAACTGGCCCGGACGGTAGCCAGACAGGGGAGAGGTCAGGGTGACCCTGATCTCCAGGGTGCGTTCGTCCAAAGGGGTGAGGGTGCTGACCGTTCCCTGGCGGCGCGCATTCTGGCCCACCCGGCCAAACAGGGAGTAGAGCGCGCCCATGGCGCCCAGCCCGCCCCCCACCAGCAAGGTCAGACCGACCGGCGTCAGGACGCCGATGCGCGGCAGCAGGCAGAGCCCGTGCAGCCAGCCCATCAGGTAGATGACCGGGGCCAGCCGATGGACCACCTTGAAGCGCTCGTAGCGCACCACCGCAAGCAGGCTCACCACCACCAGGGCCAGCAGCAGATAGAAACCCCATTCCCCCAGGGTATTGCCGAGTTCGTGCCACAGGGCATCGTTGCCAGCGCCAGCGCCAGCGCCAGCACCGCGGCGTGCCGGCCGGGTCAGCCAGTCGGCGGTGACGGCCCACTTGGACGCCTCCACCAGCAGCCAGTGGGCCATCAGGGTGCCGGTGGCCCAGAGCGCGCTGCTGCGATGCAGGTGCAACATGCGATCCAGCCCGCCACACCAGACTTCGAGCCTCGGCAGGCGCAGGGCCAGCAGCAGGGAGAGGGTCATGGCACCGAGGCCAATCAGACCGGTCAGGATCAGCAGTTCATGGCGCCAGGGCCAGAGGCCGGCAGACCACTGGGTCATGCCAGCGAGCCAGATGAGGGTGAGGGTCAGGGGCAGGGCCCAGGCGAGGGATGCGGGTTTCATGATGTCCTCCTTGTTCATGTCTCTATTGCACGCCCGCTTTGTGGCAAGAGTGTGCCCCTTTACTACCTCTTTTGTAGCAGAGTGTGGCAAAGGGTCGCCGGGTCAATGGAAGAGGGTTGAGCAGGAGGGCGCGGGGGAGAAAAGCGGTGGGAGAGCGGCAGGAAAGCGGTCGGCCTGCTGGAGCTAGCCACGAGCCCGCGCCAGGAGAGTGGTGACGCGGGGGCGCCCGCATGGCCGACGCCCTCGCAAGATCCCCTGTGTCAGGGCTTGCGCCCCTTGCCGCCCTTGTTGCCCGAGAGGGCCTGCTTTCTGGCCTTCTGCTTCTGGGCTGCCTTGCTGGCACGGCGCGGTTCGGGGTCGAAGCGGGTCAGATCCGGCTCAAAACCCGGGAACCACTGCTGGGGCAAGCGGGTGTCGAGCACGGCCTCCACCTTCTCCAGCAGCGGCGCATCCTCCGGGCTGAACAGTGTGATGGCGAGCCCCTTGTTGCCGGCGCGGCCGGTGCGCCCGATGCGGTGGACGTAATCCTCCGCCACAAAGGGGAATTCCAGATTGATCACATGGTTGAGGTCGCTGATATCGAGGCCGCGGGCCGCCACGTCGGTGGCCACCAGCGCCTGCAGGGTGCCGGCGCGAAACTCCAGCAACACCTTCTCCCGCGCGCTTTGCGACAGATCGCCGTGGAAGGCGAGCGCATTGATGCCCGCCTTGCCGAGCTGCTGGGCCAGCTTGTCGGCCCCCTGGCGGGTGCGGCTGAAGATCAGGGCCGGAGCCCAGCCCTTCACGGTCAGCATGTGTTCGACCAACGCCAGCTTGCGATCCCCGTCCACCGCATAGACCCGCTGCTCCACCTCGGCCGCCGTGGTGTTGCGCGGTGCCACCTCGATAAGCGCGGGGTCACGCAGCAGCACCTTGCTCAAGGCAAACAGGTTGTCATCGCAGGTGGCTGAAAACAGCAGGGTCTGGCGATCCGCCGGGATTTGCTTCAGCAGCGCCTTTATCTCGTCCATAAAGCCCATGTCGAGCATGCGGTCCGCCTCGTCGAACACCAGATGGCTGAGGTTCCCAAGGCGCAAGGCCCCCTGACGCAGATGGTCGAGCAATCGACCCGGGGTGGCGATCAGCAGATCCACCCCGTTTTTCAGCGCCTCCACCTGGGCGGCTATGCTGACCCCGCCGTACACCAGGGCGCTGGTGAGATCCGTGCCCTGCCCGTAGCGCACCACGCTCTCAAAGACCTGCACCGCCAGCTCGCGGGTCGGCACCAGCACCAGGGCGCGGATGGGGCGGGGCGACTCGCCTTGCGGCTGCTGCATCAGTTGCTCCAGCAACGGCAGCACGAAGGCGGCGGTCTTGCCGGTGCCGGTCTGAGCCCCCGCCAGCAGATCCCGCCCCGCCAGAATGACGGGGATGGCGCTGGCCTGAATGGGGGTTGGCGCGGCATAACCCAGCTCACAGAGGGTCTGTTGCAGACGGGGAGAGAGGGCCAGTTCGGCAAAGGAGGCAATGGACATAGGGCACCAGTATGGGGTTATCGCGGCCAGGGCCGTGACGAAAGCAGACAGTGGCCGCCATGGTAGCAGAAGCACCCCGCACAGCAGAAGGTGATGACTGTCGGCGGGGCGGTGAGGGCCCTGCTGTTGCGGGATCAGTCGGCCGCGGTCTGCTCCCGTATCAGTCTGATCTCCTGCCCCTGGTAATAGGCGATGTTGTGCTTGCCATGCTGCTTGACGTGGTAGAGCAGCGTATCGGCCAGGTCGGTGGCTTCGGCGACGGTCAGGTAATCACGGATGCGAATGATGCCTGCCGAGAAGGTGATTGGGGCGGACAGTTCCTCCATCTGAAGTTGTGATGCCAACAGACGGGCCACGGTCTGGCGCATGCTGGCCTCGTCGCCGAGCCTCTTGTAGAGGACGATAAACTCCTCGCCGCCCCAGCGAATGGCCTTGTCCCCCTTGCGCATATTGGCCGTCAGATGACGGGCGAAGGCGGCGAGGGCGATGTCTCCCACTCCGTGGCCATAGGCGTCGTTGATGGACTTGAAGTTGTCGATGTCGAGGAGCATCAGGTAGTCGTGCTCCTGCAACTGGGCCTGATCCAGGATGTCCCGTCTCGGCAGCCGGGTCAGGTGATCGGTCTGTGCCAGGGTGCGCAGGCGGCTGTAGATGCCCCGTCCCGTCAGTATGAGCAGCAGCAGGGCGATCAGATAGAGCTTGAAGGCGGGGCCATAGAGCACCGCTCGCATGAAATCGCCGTAGCTGTATGACCATTTGAGATAGAGGTCGACGCTGGCCTTGGCCCGCATAAAGCGGGTATTCAGGCAGAGATGCCAGGGGCGACAGGGCTCTATTTCATCGAAAGAGAGTGTGGTTCTGGTCGGATTGAGGCTCTCGAAGGGGCGAAGCACATCCTTGAACGCCTCGTCGACGGCGATGTCTATGCCCGTCAGACCATGGCGGTAATCCGCTATCATCGGGTCGTAGAAGACGAAGGGGAAGTACATGGTGATGGTCTGCAACCCGGTGAAGGTGTCGGTGTAGATGTCGGACACCCAGGCCTCATCCGTGCTGCAGGGCACATGGGCGGAGGCGAAGAGGGCGCAACCGAAATAATGGGTCCAGGGTTCGATGTCATTGAGGTCGCTGTTGGTCGGCATCAGCCGGTTCGGGAGTGTCAGTCGGTCGGGCACCATGCCAAGCAGGCGACGATCGTCATAGAAGGCGTAGAGGTTGATGACCTCGGGGTAGGAGAGGGCATATTGGTAGGCGATGAGTACCGGGTTGGATGAGGGGAGTATGGGAATGACAGCCATACGGGTCAGGGTATCGAGGTCATAAGCATAGGCATAGGCCGTCGCATCCCTGTTCTCGCTGAAGATGGGCGCCTTGATGCTGCTGTTGTCGACGAACCGGGCCAGCGCGTCTGGCGCCAGGATGCGGGCCCGCTGATAAAACACCTCGAACACATTCTGCTGTTTGGCGGTGATGAGCTGCATGTCGTGCCGGATGCTGAGGTAGGTGTAGTTGAACACCAGCCCCAACCCTGCCAGTGCCAGAGAGAACAGTGTGAATTGAATCAACCACTTGCGGGGGATGATCCGCAACAGTGATCCCGCCATGCCGTGATGCTCCCGGGTAGTGACAGAAGACTTTTTTGTAACTGATTCTGCTCGGCATCACCAGACGAAAGTTGGCGGGGGCAGGCAGCGCAAGGAAAATGAGCCTCCAATATCAACAAGATAGACGTTCACGATTCGATGGCAAGGGAAGGGCGAATCGATGGTGGTCGCGGAGTAAGAGGGCATGGCGCCCCTGACTGGCGCTGCCATCACGGGAGCAGTTGCACCCGTTCGGCACCCAGGTGGTGCATCCATTCTCGCAGGATCAGCAGGGTGGCGGCGAAGCGGCGATCTCTGGGCAGCTGGGCCGCAGCCAGCGGATCTCCCTCCACCATGGCTACCAGCTGGCCGAACAACCGTTCGATGCTCTCCCGGTTCAGCTCGTGACTGCCGAGTCCGCCTGCCAGCGGCACCGGGCTGTGAAGCTGTATCAGGGGGTGGGGTTGGATATGGGCCGCGAGGGACATCAGTGCATCTTCCACCACCATGATGGCCTGCTCCAGCTCGAGGGGGGTTGGCGGGTCCCGGCGAAAGGGACCGGGTGTCATGGCATTCAGGCCCAGGGCCAGTGAAAAGGTCTGGCTGACGCCATCCGCCCCGGTGATCTGTACCCGGCTCTGGCTGTCACCCAGGCTCAACAATAGGGTTTCGTGCCCTTGCTCTGTCATACCGTCGTCTCCTGAATTTGACTCGTCCATGGATACACCCGGCGGAGCACTCTGGCGAGTGCTTTCCCCCCATTCGGGCAAGGGGGCTTGCAAAGGTGTCATCAAATGGCATTCTGGACGTCTAGATTTCTGTTTCTCTGTTGCATTCCCCACAAGGAGTCCTGATATGGCTATTCGTACCCTTCCCCGCGCCCTCGTCCTCGCCCTCTCGCTGATGGGGAGTGGTGCCTTCGCAAACGAGGCGCTGGTCTTCCAGACCGACTTTGGTCTCAAGGACGGAGCCGTCTCCGCCATGAAGGGGGTCGCCTTCGGGGTGGACAGGACACTGCCGCTGCAGGATCTGACCCACGAGATCCCGGCCTACAACATCTGGGAGGCCTCCTACCGCCTCTACCAGACCCTCAACTACTGGCCCAAGGGCACCGTCTTCGTCAGCGTGGTGGATCCCGGCGTCGGCACCGATCGCCACTCGGTGGTGCTCAAGACCAAGAGCGGCCACTACATCGTCAGCCCGGACAACGGCACCCTGACCCTGGTGGCCGAACACTTCGGCATCGAGGCGGTGCGCCAGATAGACGAGAAGCGCAACCGCCTCAAGGGCTCCGAGAAGTCCTACACCTTCCACGGTCGCGACGTCTACGCCTACACGGGGGCGCGGCTTGCCTCCGGCGTCATCAGCTTCGAGCAGGTGGGGCCCCTGCTGCCCGCAGAGGTGGTGACCATCCCCTACCAGCCGGCCGTGGCGGAAAAAGATGGCACTCTCAAGGGCACCATTCCCATCCTGGACGTGCAGTACGGCAACGTCTGGACCAACATCGACGACGCCTTGCTCACCAAGGCGGGGATCAACAAGGGGGACAACGCCTGCATCAGGATCAGCGAAGGGGATGCGCTGAAGTATGAGGGCAAGGCCCCCTACGTCAGCAGCTTTGGCGATGTGCCGGAAGGCCAGCCGCTGGTCTACCTCAACAGCCTGCTGCAGGTCTCGGTGGCCCTCAATATGGACAGCTTCGCCACCAAACATCAGGTGCAATCCGGCGCCAACTGGCATGTCAGCCTGAAGAAGTGCGGTTAGACGCAGTCAGTCATGTCTCTATTCGGGGCGGTGGGACTCGTGTCCACCGCCCCTTGTTCTAGGCGGTGCGCCTTGCCGGGCCAGCCGGTTATCTCATCGTTTGTCATCATCGTTTAATAAAGTGCCGCCATGCTGTGGCCGGACGCAGTGATGACGCAATGATGCCAGCAGAGAGAACAAGGAAAAGCCGATGAGCCGTTTTGACGAGAGAGACAGTGTCAACCATCCCCGGGAACAGGAGCCGGAGTTCAACCGCCTGATCGAGGCCGGCCTCAGCCGTCGGGGGTTCCTCAAGGGAGTCGGCGCCGCCAGCATGGTGGCCTTCTTCGCCGCGAGCCCGGTAGCCCGCGCCGTGGCCGCCGCCACCCAGCCGCTGCTGGGGTTCCAGGCCGTGCCCGCCTCGGTGGCCGATGCCATAGTGGTGCCGCCAGGTTACAAGGCCGAGGTGCTGATCGCCTGGGGTGATGCCCTGTTCGCCGATGCTCCCGCCTTTGCCCAGAGCAATGATGCCAGGGCCCAGGCACGCCAGTTTGGCGACAATAACGACGGCATGAGCTTCTTCCCCCTGGGCCCTGATCGCGCCCTGCTCGCCGTCAACAATGAGTACACCAACTACGAATACCTGTTTGCAGATGGCGGCAAGGCGCTCAGTGCCGAGGCCGTCGCCAAGGCCCAGGCGGCCCACGGTGTCTCTCTGGTGGAGCTGGTACGCATCGATGGCAAGTGGCAGGCCAACCCCAGGGGGGCACTCAATCGCCGCATCACCGCCACCACCCCCATGACTCTGAGCGGCCCGGCGGCGGGCCACGCCCTGCTCAAGACCCAGGCCGACACGGAGGGACGCACGGCTCTTGGCACCTTCAACAACTGCGCCAACGGTCAGACCCCCTGGGGCACCTACCTCACCTGCGAGGAGAACTTCAACGGCTACTTCGGCAGCGCGGGCAAGCCTGAGTTGGACAAGCGCGCCGCCCGCTACGGCCTGGCCGCCGAGGATGCGGGCTTTGGCTGGCACCAGTTTGACGAGCGCTTCGATCTCGCCAAACACCCCAACGAGCCGCACCGCTTCGGCTGGGTGGTGGAAATCGATCCGCACGATCCCGCCTCCACCCCGAAGAAGCGCACGGCGCTGGGCCGCTTCAAGCATGAGAATGCCGCCTTCACCATCAATAAAGATGGTCGCTCCGTGGTTTACCTCGGTGATGACGAGCGGGGCGAGCACATCTACCGCTTCGTCTCGAAGAACAAGGTTGCACCGGGCAAGGACCCTGCCAACCGGGATCTGCTGGATGAGGGCACCCTCTATGTGGCCCGCTTCGAGGCCAAGGAAGGGGAACTGAAGGGCACCGGCCAGTGGTTGCCCCTGGTGTATGGCCAGCACGGCCTGACCCGGGAGAACGGCTTCGCCGATCAGGGGGAGGTGCTCATCTTCGCGCGCGAAGCCGCGACCCTGCTCGGCGCCACCACCATGGACAGGCCTGAATGGGTGGCCGTGCATCCCCACAGGGCCGAGGCCTACTGCACCCTGACCAACAACAAGAACCGCGGCCTCAAGGAGAACCAACCCCTGGACGGCGCCAACCCCAGGGCCGAGAACCCTTATGGCCAGATCATCCGCTGGCGCCCGGCCGGTGGCGATCATGGCAGCGACAGCTTCGAGTGGGATCTCTTCCTGCTGGCGGGCAATCCTGAGGTCAATAAAGAGGGGTTGATGGCGGGCAGTGCCAACATCAACCCGGACAACATGTTCAACAGCCCGGACGGCATCGGCTTCGACGAGGCGGGACGGCTCTGGATCCAGACCGACGGCGATTACTCCAACGAGAAGCAGTTTGCCGGCATGGGCAACAACCAGATGCTGTGCGCGGACCCGGCGAGTGGCGAGGTGCGCCGCTTCCTGACTGGCCCCATTGCCTGCGAGATCACGGGCCTCACCTTCAGTCCGGACTGGCGCACTATGTTCGTCGGGGTGCAGCACCCGGGGGAGGAGCTGGCACCCTCCCACTTCCCGGATGGCGGCACCGCCATTCCCCGCTCCGCCGTGCTGCGTATCACCCGGGACGACGGCGGTATCATCGGGGCCTGATATTCCGACCCGCTGCCCCTTGTGCCGCATGAGGGCGCAGCCTGCGTGACGTGAACCCCGAAAGTTGGGCACCCAACGAGTAGGGGTTCTTTGTTTTGAAGGCGTCGAGCGGGAGAGATAAAGAAGAGGGGATGCCAGCGCCATGGTGGCGTGTTCGGCCGGGTCAGGATTGCGTGCAGAGAAAAGGGGCCGCGTGGTGCCCCTTTTCTGCTATGACATGGCTGGCGTCAGAACTCGTTGGAGAGCGCCTTGTAGCCCTTGACCAGGTCGATGTTGGTGTGGGCCACGTCTTCGGAGAACTCGGTGGCATCCACGGTGACGCGGGGTATCTGGGCCAGATCGCTCTGCTGGTTGATGCGGGTGGTGGAGGGCACATAAAAGCCCGGGGGCAGATCGCAGCCGTCGATCACCGAGTTGTGGCGCACCACCGAGCCTTCGCCGATATGGCAGTTGAACAGCACGCTGTTGAAGCCGATGAAGACCCGGTTACCCACCTCGCAGGGGCCGTGCACTATGCTGCGATGGGCGATGGAGCTGTATTCGCCTATGGTGACGGCGGCGCCGGACTTGGAGTGGATCACCACTCCGTCCTGAATATTGGAGTTGGCGCCGATGACGATGGGCTCCATGTCGCCGCTCTCGTCCACCTCGTCGGCGCGGATCACGGCATAGGGGCCGACAAACACATTCTCCTTGATGATCACCTTGCCACAGATGATGGCGGTCTTGTCGATGTAGGCGGATTCGTGGATGACGGGCAGGTGACCTGAGGGATTCTTGCGGATCATGTTACGTCCTGTTGCAGCTGAATTCGGGGATAAGGTGGCGGGACGCGGGGGCTCGCCGGAGAGTCAGCTTACGCCTCTGATCCGGGAGGGGAAACCCTTTACTGGTCTGACCCTCCTTTAGTAAGGGCATTTCACATGGTTGTTCTTTGACTCCCTTGTATGGGAGCATGGGGACTGGTATTGCGGGGAACACGCCGCACAAGCAGGGGGGCAAGACATGGTGATGGAGGTTGGAAGATGAAGCAGATCATGGTGTTGCTGATGGCCACTCTGTTGTGGGCCCAGACCGTGCAAGCCAAGGGGCGGGCAGGGGAGTTTGACTACTACGCCATGGCGCTCTCCTGGTCACCGCAGCACTGCGCCATCAAACCGGCCGATAGAGAGCAGTGCAGCCGGCAACTGGGATTCGTGCTGCACGGCCTCTGGCCCCAGTATCAGCGTGGCTACCCGAGCAGCTGTTCTCGCGAGCGGCTGGATCCCGCCATGGAGCAGCAGTTTGCCGGGCTCTATCCCAGCCGTTTTCTCTATGGTCATGAGTGGGAGAAGCACGGCACCTGCTCCGGCCTGAGTCAGGAGGCATTCCATCAACTAGCCAGCGACCTGCGCCAGAAGGTGAAGATCCCGGTCGCCTATCAATCGCCAGCAGAGCCCCTTCGCAAGAGTACCTTCGAACTGAAGGCGGATCTGGCCAGTGCCAATGAGTGGTTGGCACCCGACACCATGACGGTGGCCTGCGCCGATGGCGGGCGTTTCCTGCGGGAGATCTACATCTGCATTAACAGGGAAGGGACGGATGCCGTCCCCTGCTCGGACGAGATGCAAAAGCGGGAGCGCCGCTCCTGCGGCCAGCCAGACTTCCTGCTGCGCAGCGTGCGTTGACCCCATTTTATTTCAATCAGGCCCCTTGAGGGCCTGATGTTCAAAGAGAGCCATCGGAAAGGAGCTCTGCAATGACCGACGTGAAACAGTTTTCGGCACGGGAACGCAGTTTGCTGCTCGGGGTGAAAGGGGTGGGGCCCACCGTCATCGAGAGGCTCGAACAGCTGGGTTACCATACCCTGAGTGAGCTGGCCGAGGCGGAGACTGGCCACATAGTCCGGTTGGTGGCCAGCATGCTGGGCTCGACCTGCTGGCAGAACAGCCCACAGGCCCGCGGTGCCATCGACGGCGCCATCGCGCTGGCGCGCAGTCATATGGCAACCTCAGTCGCAGAAAGAGAGGCCGATACATGAGCCTGTTTGCCGAACTGGGGATGCGCTATCCCATCATCCAGGCCCCCATGGCCGGAGTGCAGAACTGTGAGCTGGCGATGGCGGTGACAGGGGGTGGAGCCCTGGGATCATTGCCAGCGGCCATGCTCAGCCCGACTGACCTGCGAAGCGAGCTCTCTCGGCTTTCCGCCAGCGGTCTGGGGCCATTCAACATCAACTTCTTCTGTCATCAGCAAGGGGATCCCGATCCGCAGCAGGTCGCACGCTGGCAACAGGTGCTGGCGCCTTTTTATGCCGAGTTCGGTGTGAGTATCGATGCTGTATCGAATGGGCCAGGTCGCGCCCCGTTCAACGCCGAGCATGCAGCCATCCTGGCCGAGTTCAACCCCGCCGTAGTCAGCTTCCACTTCGGCCTGCCGGCGCCCGAGTTGCTTGCCAGGGTAAAAGCAACGGGAGCAAAAGTCTTTGCCAGTGCGACCACGGTAGCAGAAGCGAAGTGGCTGGCCCGCCATGGCGCCGATGCCATCATAGCCCAGGGGCTGGAGGCGGGAGGCCATCGCGGTCACTTCCTGAATCAGGATCTCAGCTTGCAACAAGGCACCTTTACGCTGTTGCCACAGATAGTGGCGGTAGTGGATTTGCCTGTCATTGCTGCCGGGGGCATTGTCGATGGCAAGGGGATCAAGGCCGCCCTGGCACTGGGGGCCAGCGCCGTCCAGATGGGAACGGCATTTCTCTGTTGTCACGAGGCGACGACCTCGCCCCTGCACCGTGCGGCGCTCCTGGGGGCGCATGGCCGGCACACCGCACTGACCAATCTGTTTAGCGGCCGTCCGGCGCGGGGGATAGTGAATCGCTTGATGCGGGAGCTCGGCCCTCTCTCGGCACTGCCCCCTGATTTCCCCCATGCCAGCGGCGCATTGGCCCCGTTGCGCGCCGCGGCTGAAAAGATGGGAGAGGGCGGCTTCTCGCCACTCTGGGCCGGACAGAATGTCTCGGGTTGCCGCTCCCTCGCCGCCGCCGAGCTGATCTCAGCCTGGGTCGCCGAGGCCGATCTGGCCTGATGACCTCTTTTTACTGCCTTCCTTTATATAGGTATCTGTATGGGCATCGGCTTTTGGTCAGGATGGCGTCGAGACGCTGCCGGATTGGGGAGCACCGAGTATCAATCAGAGCTCTTTTTAACGCCCGCCTGTGGATAAGTTTGTATAAAAGCTGTGTTTTGATATGAATAACTAATAAATGGCCGTTTTTTGCAATTTTATTGCAGTCAGCGCTTGCCAATGTGATCAATGTCTCTATAATGCACCACATCGACAGGGCAAGCGGCAACGCAAACAACCACGTCGATAACCTCGAAAAGCCTTTGAAAATAAGGCTTGACTCGAGAAGGCGGTTGAGTAGAATTCCACTCCCGCAGCAGCACACTGTTGCATCGCTCTTTAACAATTTGAATCAAGCAATCTGTGTGGGCACTCACAGCATCGAACATCAAACAATTTTGTTGATTTTCAATGTCTGGTGAAGTGACCAA
>NZ_JBGLRL010000020.1:0-73985 GCF_041402505.1 Aeromonas sp. S2(2024) | reverse complement strand
GCGGCCATAGCGCCGTGGAACCACCTGATCCCATGCCGAACTCAGAAGTGAAACGCGGTAGCGCCGATGGTAGTGTGGCATTCGCCATGCGAGAGTAGGACACTGCCAGGCTTCAATTAAGCAATCACAGCGATGTGGTTGGTCGCGATACAACGTCAGGTTGTGTTGGACAAGAGATTTAGATAGCGCACACAGTGCGGTCTTTACTGGTTAGTGTGCTGATATGGCTCAGTTGGTAGAGCGCATCCTTGGTAAGGATGAGGTCCCCAGTTCGACTCTGGGTATCAGCACCATGAAAACGAAAGCCTCCCTGAAAAGGGAGGCTTTTTTGTTTCTGTCAGTTTCTTCATTTCTTGTGATATTCCTTGTCCCATGCTCCCTATGCTTGCAATCAGCGTTTT
The DNA here is from genome assembly GCF_041402505.1 of Aeromonas sp. S2(2024). Classification (NCBI taxonomy): domain Bacteria; kingdom Pseudomonadati; phylum Pseudomonadota; class Gammaproteobacteria; order Aeromonadales; family Aeromonadaceae; genus Aeromonas; species Aeromonas sp. S2(2024). The sequence goes on along the minus strand of NZ_JBGLRL010000020.1, from coordinate 73,584 downwards.
TAAGCTGATGTTACTCGCTTGACTGCTATTGATATTTTTATCCAGATATTTGGCCGTACTTGATTGACGTAAAACGTTTTACCTGTAAAATCCGGCGCGTTTTGCCTATTACGTGGAGAGAGAGCATGGCGCAGGATAATGAATACTGTTTGGGGGCGGTTCCCGCCAAAGGGCGCAAAGGTGTGCTGTCGCTGATGCTGGTGATGCTAGGCTTGACGTTCTTCTCTGCCAGCATGTGGACTGGCGGGACGCTGGGTACCGGGCTGGCGTTCGATGACTTCATCAAGGCGGTACTGATCGGCAACTTGTTGCTGGGGATCTATACCGCCTGTCTCGGTTATATCGGTGCTTCAACCGGTCTCTCTACCCACCTACTGGCCCGTTACTCCTTTGGGGTGAAAGGTTCCTGGCTACCTTCTTTACTCCTGGGTGGCACTCAGGTCGGCTGGTTCGGTGTTGGCGTGGCGATGTTTGCGCTGCCGGTGCAGAAGGCGACCGGGATCGATGTGAACTGGCTGATCGCCATTTCGGGTGTTTTAATGACGGTAACCGTTTACTTCGGGATCTCCGCTCTGATGGTTCTGAGCTTTGTCGCCGTACCAGCCATTGCACTGCTTGGTGGCTACTCGGTCTGGCTGGCGGTGACCTCGACCGGTGGCATGGCGGCGTTGCAGCAAGTGCAACCAAGCAATCCCATCGAGTTCTCCACGGCGCTGACCATGGTGGTCGGTTCCTTTATCAGTGCAGGAACCTTGACCGCCGACTTTGTTCGATTTGGTCGTAAACCCTGGGGCGCCGTCATGATTACCATGGTGGCGTTTTTTTTGGGCAACACTCTGATGTTCGTCTTCGGTGCGGCTGGTGCGGCAGTGACCGGGCAGGCTGATATATCGGAAGTGATGCTGATGCAAGGGCTGCTGATCCCCGCCATTCTGGTGCTGGGTCTCAATATCTGGACCACCAACGACAACGCCCTCTACGCCTCTGGCCTCGGTTTTGCCAACATTACCGGCCTCAAGAGCAAGCCACTCAGCGTGATCAACGGGTTGATTGGTACCGCATGTGCCCTCTGGCTCTACAACAACTTTGTCGGCTGGCTGGCCTTTTTGAGTACGGCAATCCCGCCGATCGGTGGCATTATCATCATGGATTTCCTGCTCAATCGTGAACGTTATCGCCAGTTTGCCGATCAACAGTTCGAGGCGGTACGTTGGCAGGCACTGGTCGCCACGGCAGTCGGGGTGGCTGTTGGTAAATGGCTGCCAGGCATAGTGCCACTCAACGCGGTATTGGGCGCCGCCTTCATCTATTTCATTCTGGTTCGCCTCACCCAGCGACCGGTTCTGGTACAGGAAGCTAGCAAATGCTGATTCAACATATTCGTTTTGCCGATCGGGAAGGGTTGTGGCAGATCCGCTGTCAGGATGGGGTCATCACCGCCATCGAACCCCATGACGAACATGCAGTCGCCGGTCGGGTGCTGGACGGGGAGGGGGGATTGGCCATCGCGCCCTTTATCGAGCCCCATATTCACCTCGATACCACCCAGACGGCGGGCGAGCCGAGCTGGAACCTCTCCGGCACCCTGTTCGAGGGGATCGAGCGCTGGGCCGAGCGCAAGGCGCTGCTGACCCACGAAGATGTGAAGCGGCGCGCCATCCAGACGCTGAAATGGCAGATCGCCAACGGCATCCAGTTCGTCCGCACCCATGTCGATGTCTCCGACCCCAATCTGATTGCCCTGAAGGCGATGCTGGAAGTGCGGGAAGAGATGAAGGCGTGGGTCGAGCTGCAGATCGTCGCCTTCCCGCAGGAGGGGATCCTCTCCTATCCCAACGGCAAGGCATTACTGGAGGAGGCGCTCAAGCTGGGGGCCGACGTGATTGGCGCGATCCCCCATTTCGAGTTTACCCGGGAGTATGGGGTCGAAAGTCTGCACTACATCTTCGATCTTGCCGAGAAGTATCAGGTTCTGGTCGATGTGCACTGCGACGAGATCGATGACGAGCAGTCTCGCTTCATCGAGACCCTGGCGACCCTGGCTTACGAGCGCGGTATCGGTCATAGAGTCACCGCCAGCCACACCACCGCCATGCACTCCTACAACGGGGCCTATGCTTCCCGCCTGTTCCGGCTGCTCAAGATGGCGGACATCAACTTCGTGGCCAATCCGCTGGTGAACATTCACCTGCAGGGACGTTTCGATACCTACCCCAAGCGCCGCGGCATCACCCGGGTGAAGGAGATGCTGGAGGCGAACATCAACGTCTGTTTCGGTCACGACGATGTGTTCGATCCCTGGTATCCCATGGGCACGGCCAACATGTTGCAGGTGCTGCACATGGGGCTGCATGTCTGCCAGATCATGGGCTACGAGCAGATCAACGACGGCTTGAAGCTCATCAGCAGCCACAGCGCCCGCACCCTGAACGTGCAGGATCGCTATGGCATCGAGGTGGGCAAACCGGCCAACTTGCTGATCCTGCCTGCCGACAACGGCTTCGATGCGGTGCGTCGTCAGGTGCAGGTGCGCTACTCCATCCGCCACGGCCGCGTGATTGCGCAGACCCGCCCCGCCCAGACCTCTCTTCATCTGGAGCAGATCGAGCCGGTAGATTTTCGCCGATGAGGTGGTCCCCCCGCACAGATTAATTGCCCAGCTATCCCAGCTTGCCGGCATTTTGCATAATGTCGGCCTGACACTTATGGAGCTGCCCCATGCAAACCTGGTTATTTGTCGCGGCAGGCGGCGCCATCGGCGCCTGCCTTCGTTTTGGTATCGCCGAGTTGATGGCACTGCTGCTGGGACGCCACTTTCCTTACGGGACTCTGGTGGTCAACGTGGTGGGGTCTTTCATCATGGGCATTGCTTTTGCGCTCATCAGTCAGGGCCATGTGGTGGAACACCCCATGAAACCACTGCTGATGGTGGGTATCCTCGGTGCCCTGACCACATTTTCTTCTTTTGCCCTCGATACCGTGGTGCTGGCTCAACACGGAGCCTATCTGAAGGCACTGCTCAATATCGGTCTCAATCTGTTCCTCTGTCTGGCCATGGTGATGCTGGGGATGCAGTTGGTTGCCAGCCGGGTTTAAGGTGTCCGCGGGTCACCGGCTCTGGTAAACTGGCGGCCATTCTTTGCTCTATGGGTGTTTTAGGGATGTCGGAACAGACTAATACTACGCATTTTGGCTATAAAACCGTGGCGGCGACCGAGAAGGAAACTCTGGTGGCTGGCGTCTTTCATTCGGTGGCGGCCAAGTATGATCTGATGAACGATCTGATGTCATTCGGCATTCACCGCCTGTGGAAGCGCTTCACCATCGACTGCTCCGGTGTGCGCAAGGGTCAGAAGGTGCTGGATCTGGCCGGTGGCACCGGCGACCTGACCGCCAAGTTTTCCCGCATCGTCGGCGAGTCCGGCCAGGTGGTGCTGGCGGACATCAACGACTCCATGCTCAAGGTGGGTCGCGACAAGCTGCGCAACCTGGGGGTGGCGAACAACGTCTCCTACGTGCAGGCCAATGCCGAGGCACTGCCCTTCCCGGACAATCACTTCGACGTCATCACCATAGGGTTCGGCCTGCGCAACGTGACCGACAAGGACAAGGCGCTGGCCTCCATGTTCCGGGTGCTCAAGCCGGGTGGTCGCCTGCTGGTGCTGGAGTTCTCCAAACCCGCCAGCGAGGTGATCGCCAAGCTCTACGATCTCTACTCCTTCAAACTGCTGCCGAAAATGGGCGAAATCGTCGCGAACGACGGAGAAAGCTACAAGTATCTGGCGGAATCCATTCGCATGCATCCGGATCAGCAGACCCTGGCGGGCATGATGGAGCAGGTCGGCTTCGAGCAGGTGGAGTTCTACAACCTGACTCAGGGTGTGGTCGCCCTGCACCGTGGTTACAAGTTTTAAGGTCGCCTATGCCGATGGATGCCATGGTCACCGCGGTGATCGAAGCCAGCCTCAACCAGTTGCTCAATCTCGACAAGCAGAGTCCGGCACGGCTGCGCAAGCTCGCGGGCAAGGTGCTCAAGCTGGAGCTGCGTGAGCTCAAGCCGCTCTGGTTTGTCTTCTCCGAGCGTCGACTGGACGTGCTGGCCCGCTATGAGGGGGAACCCGACGCCGTGCTGAGCCTCTCGCTGACGGCGATCGGCCTGCTGAAAGACCCTTCCGCTCTGACCCGCTATATCCGCGAGGAGAAGCTGGACTTGAGCGGCGACCCGCAACTGGTGCAAGCCTTCAGCGCCCTGCTGGGGGAGCTGGACATCGACTGGGAAGAGGAGCTGTCGCGCTATACCGGCGACGTGCTGGCTCATACCCTGTGTGGCGGCGCCCGGCAGGCCCGTCGCGTGATAGGCCGCGAGCTGTGCCGCTCCCAGCGTCAGCTGGCCGAATTCCTCACCGAGGAGGCCCGTCTCGCCCCTGGCCCGCTGGAAGTGGCCAGCTTCAACGACGACGTCGAGGTGCTGGCACAACAGATGAAGGCGGTCGAGTTACGGCTGGCACGACTCGAACAACAGGTGAGCTGATGACCCCGAAGGAGTTCAAGCGCCTCTATCGCATCGTCAGCATCCTGTTGGAGCAGGGCATCGACGAGCTGGTTCCCGCCCGTTATCAACCCTGGCCAGGACGCCTGGTGCGCCGCAGCCTGTTCTGGCTCAAGAACAAGCAACCTGAGCTGTGCCGGGGCGCCCGCATTCGCCTCGCCTTCGAGGCCCTGGGCCCCATCTTCATCAAGTTCGGCCAGATGCTGTCGACCCGCCGGGATCTGCTGCCGCCGGACATCGCCGAGGAGCTGGCCCTGCTGCAGGACAGGGTGCCCCCCTTCTGCGGACAGGAGGCCAGACGCCAGATCGAGGCGAGCCTGGGCTGCTCCATCGAAACCCTGTTTGACGACTTCGACGAGACGCCGCTGGCGTCTGCTTCCATTGCCCAGGTGCATACCGCCCGCCTGAAGGAGAATGGCCGGGAGATCGTGATCAAGGTGATCCGTCCCGACATCGAGCCCATCATCGAGGCCGACCTGCGCCTGATGCAGGCGCTGGCCCGTCTGGTGGCCCGTTTTGTGCCCCAGAGCGCACGACTGCGCCCCGTCGAGGTGGTGGAGGAGTACCGCAAGACCATACTCGACGAGCTGAACCTGATGCGCGAAGCCGCCAACGCCATCCAGCTGAGGCGCAACTTCACCGGCTCGGAGGCGCTCTATGTGCCCGAGGTCTACACGGATCACTGCCGCGAGCAGGTGCTGGTGATGGAGCGCATCTACGGCATTCCGGTCTCCGACATCGCCGCGCTGGAGGCCAACGGCACCAACATGAAGCTGCTGGCTGAGCGCGGGGTGGAGGTGTTTTTCACCCAGGTGTTCCGTGACAGCTTCTTCCATGCGGACATGCACCCCGGCAACATCTTCGTCTCCTATGAGCACCCGGAGAATCCACTCTGGATAGGCATCGACTGCGGCATCGTCGGCACCCTGAACCGGGAAGACAAGCGCTATCTGGCGGAGAACTTCCTCGCCTTCTTCAACCGTGACTATCAACGGGTGGCGCAGTTGCACGTGGAGTCCGGCTGGGTACCGCCCGACACCAAGGTGGACGAGTTCGAGTTCGCCATCCGCACCGTGCTGGAACCCATCTTCGAGAAGCCTCTCTCCGAAATTTCATTCGGTCACGTGTTGCTCAACCTGTTCAACACCGCCCGTCGCTTCAACATGCAGGTACAGCCCCAGCTGGTGTTGCTGCAGAAGACCCTGCTCTATGTGGAAGGGCTGGGGCGTCAGCTCTATCCCCAGCTGGACCTGTGGCAGACCGCCAAGCCCTACCTGGAAAGCTGGATGCACCAGCAGGTGGGCCCCAAGGCGGTGCTCAATGCGATCAGAGAGAAGGCCCCCTTCTGGGCGGAGAAGCTGCCGGAGCTGCCGGAGCTGGTCTACGAGACCCTGCGCCAGGCGCGGCATCAGCAGCACCACTTCGAGCAGATGTTCGCCGATTTTCGCCTGCACAGCCGCCGTCAGGGGCAGGCCCGCTACCTCTTAGGGGTGGGAGCCAGCCTACTGTTGGTGGGTGTATTCTTGCTGACCCAGAAACAACATATTGAGTGGGGACAAATCAGTCTCGCCGGCGCTGGGTTATGCTGGCTGCTGGGCTGGTTGAAGACCCGCATTCATTAATTAAACTGCGCCATCAGGCGCCTATCCTGGAGAGAAAGTCATGGGTGGTATCAGTATTTGGCAATTGTTGATCATCGCAGTCATTGTCGTGCTGCTGTTCGGTACCAAGAAGCTGCGCGGTATCGGTGGCGATCTGGGGGCGGCGGTGAAGGGGTTCAAGAAGGCGTTGTCCGATGATCCGGCCGATGCCAAGCCTGAGCAGAAGGATGCGGAGTTTCCGGCCAAGCAGCTGAACGAGACGGCCAGCAGTGCCGAGACCGCCAAGCAGAAAGACAAAGATCAGGCCTAAGCCATGTTCGACATCGGTTTTTGGGAACTGGTCGTCATCGGTGTCGTCGCACTGGTGGTGCTGGGACCAGAGCGGTTGCCGGTCGCCATCCGTACCGCCAGCCACTGGATCAGGCTGATCCGCAGTACCGCCAACTCGGTCAAGACAGAGTTGGAGCAGGAGCTCAAGTTGCAAGAGCTGCACAATGATCTGAAGAAGGCCGAGCAGTTGCAGATGAACAACCTGAGTCCAGAGCTGCAGGAGTCCATCGAGCAGTTGAAGGCGGCGGCTCAGTCGGTGAACCGTCCCTATCAGCCACAGCAGGAAGCGCAGAACGAGATCCGCCCGCCACGCCCCGATCCGGTCGCCCAGGCTGAACCCGTCGCCCCGGTGGCGCCTGCGGTGCAGCTGACCGCGGTGCCGCCGGTCAACAGCCAGCGCGAGAGCGAGCCAGTCAGCGAGTCGGCTGGCAAAGGGGAGGTGAAGCCATGAGTCAGGCCGAGCAACCCCTGATCAGTCATCTGATCGAGTTGAGAACCAGGCTGATGCGAGCCCTGGTGGCTATCCTGCTGGCGTTCGTCGCGCTCATCTATTTCTCCAACGACATCTACGACTTCGTAGCCCGGCCGCTGCTCAGCCAGCTGCCTGAAGGGACCAGCATGATAGCGACGGATGTGGCGACCCCCTTCATCACGCCCATCAAGCTGACCCTGGTGGTCTCCTTCTTCCTGGCCATCCCCTATCTGCTCTATCAGGCCTGGGCCTTCATCGCCCCTGGCCTGTACCAGCACGAACGACGCCTCGTCATGCCGCTGGTGGCTTCCAGTGCCGTGCTCTTCTATGCCGGCATGGCGTTCGCCTATTACGTGGTGTTCCCCCTGGTGTTCGGCTTCTTCACCAGCACGGCCCCCGCCGGGGTGACGGTGGCGACCGACATTGCCAGCTATCTGGACTTCGTGCTGACCCTGTTCTTCGCGTTCGGGGTGGCGTTCGAGATACCGGTGGCCACCATACTGCTGTGCTGGACCGGGGTCACCACCCCCAAGAGCCTGAAAGAGAAGCGTCCCTACGTCATCGTCGGGGTGTTCGTGGTCGGCATGCTGCTGACCCCGCCCGATGTCTTCTCCCAGACCCTGCTCGCGATCCCCATGTGGGCCCTGTGGGAGATAGGTCTGTTCTTCGCCCGCTTCTATGTGAAGAAAGAGGACGAGGAGGAGCAGGAACAACCGGAAGAGGGGAGCTGAGGCTCCCTTCCTCTTTTCATGCATCCGTTCGAGGCGTATGGTAAGGCCCCATTGAGTAGATGGTTTTCAAATACCTGATATGTCTTCCTTTTATTCGGACCCGCTAACCTCATGATCGACATCGGTGTAAACCTGACCAGCAGCCAGTTTGCAGGCGAACAGGCCGACCTGGTGGCCCGCGCCCGCGCCGCCGGGGTAGAGGCGCTGATCCTGACCGGCACCGATCTGGCCGGCAGCCGCGAGAGCGCGGAGCAGGCCGCCGAATGGCCCGGTTACTGCTTCTCCACCGCCGGGGTTCATCCTCATGATGCCAAGAGCGTGGATGAACAGACTTTGCCCGCCTTGCGCACGCTGGCGGCGCTGCCGCAGGTGGTGGCCATCGGCGAGTGCGGCCTCGACTACAACCGCGACTTCTCCCCCCGTCCGGTGCAGGATGCGGTATTCGACGCCCAGCTGGAGCTGGCCGCCGAGCTCGGGATGCCGGTGTTTCTCCACTGCCGTGATGCCCATGCCCGTTTCATCGAGATCCTCCGTCCCTGGTTGCCCAGGCTGCCGGGAGCTGTGCTGCACTGCTTCACTGGGTCGGATGAGGAGCTGGACCAGTGCCTGGCGCTGGGGCTGCATATCGGGGTGACCGGCTGGCTGTGCGACGAGCGCCGCGGCCAGTTGCTGCGCGAGCAGGTGGCGCGCATTCCCGCCGGTCGGCTGATGATCGAGACCGATGCTCCCTATCTGGTGCCAAGGGATCTGAAACCCAGACCGAAACGCAACGAACCCGCTTTTTTGCCGCACATCGCCCAAGTGGTGGCGGCCTGCCGTGGTGAAGCGCCCGAGGCCTTGCTGGCCCATACCCGGGCCACCTCCGCCGCATTTTTCCAACTTCCTCTTTTGGAGTGATTCATGGCCATAACTCTTCCGGGCGCCTTTCCGGGTCGCCGCCTGCGCCGGGTGCGCAAACATGATTTCAGCCGTCGTCTGGTGCGCGAGAACCAGCTGACCGTCAACGATCTCATCTATCCGGTGTTCGTGCTGGAGGGGGAGGGTCAGCGTGAGGCCGTCGCTTCCATGCCGGGGGTGGACAGGCTATCCATCGATCTGCTGCTGGCGGAAGCCGAAGAGCTGGTGGCCCTCGGCGTACCCGCCATCGCCTTGTTCCCGGTGACGCCGCTGGCGCAGAAGAGTCTGCTGGCGGAAGAGGCCTACAACCCGGATGGGCTGGCCCAGCGGGCCACCCGTGCCCTCAAGGCTCGCTTCCCGGAGCTGGGTGTCATCACCGACGTGGCGCTGGATCCCTTCACCACCCATGGTCAGGACGGCATCATCGATGACGAAGGCTATGTGCAGAACGACATCACCACCGAGATCCTGGTGAAGCAGGCGCTCTCCCACGCCGCCGCCGGGGCCGACATAGTGGCGCCGTCCGACATGATGGATGGCCGCATCGGGGCGATCCGTGCCGCACTGGAAGAGAACGGCTTCGTCAACGTCCAGATCATGGCCTACTCCGCCAAGTACGCCTCCAGCTACTACGGCCCGTTCCGCGATGCGGTAGGCTCCGCCGCCAACCTCGGCAAGAGCAACAAGGCGACCTACCAGATGGATCCGGCCAACGGCAACGAGGCATTGCACGAGGTGGCGCTGGATATCGCCGAAGGGGCCGACAGCGTCATGGTCAAGCCGGGCATGCCCTACCTGGACGTGATCCGTCAGGTGAAGGATCAGTTCGGGGTGCCGACCTTCGCCTACCAGGTGAGCGGCGAGTACGCCATGCACATGGCGGCGATCCAGAATGGCTGGCTCAAGGAGAAGGAGTGCGTGCTGGAGTCCCTGCTCTGCTTCAAGCGGGCCGGTGCCGACGGCATCCTCACCTACTTCGCCAAGCGGGTAGCCCAGTGGTTGAAAGAGGACGCCCAACGCTGAGGCGGGTAGCGTCCATGCCCCACAATGCCGGCCAAAGTGCCGGCATTGTCGTCTCCGGACGCCGAATTGCTGCATTAATGAGCAGGTTTTTGCGAAATGTGGGCAGCAGACCCGGCTCTGGGCGGCAAAGGCTTGATAAATGGGGTTTCTGCCTACATCTTAGATGGTCCAAGCAGGCTTCTGGACGGCAGGGGCTGCAGAGCATTTAGAGGTACCGCAGATGACTAACCCTTTGCTGACAATGGACTCGCTGCCCCCTTTCAGCCAGATCCAGCCCGATCAGGTGCAAGCTGCCGTGACGCAGGCCATCGCCGATTGCAAACAGAAGATTGAGGATGTGCTGGCTCAGCGGGATCCCCACACCTGGGACAGCCTGATCGCCCCGCTGGAAGAGGTCAACGACCGCCTGTCTCGAATCTGGTCGCCGGTCAGCCACCTCAACGCCGTGCTCAACAGCGAGGCGCTGCGCGCCGCCCATGACGCCTGCCTGCCGCTGCTGTCCGAATTCCAGACCTATGTCGGTCAGCATGAAGGCCTCTATCAGGCCTACCTGACGCTCTCCGAGAGCGACGATTTCCCCTTGTTGAGTGGTGCCCAGCGCAAGGAGATCCTCAATACCCTGCGCGACTTCCGCCTGTCCGGTATCGGTCTGCCCACCGAGGCGCAGCAGCGCTACGGCGAGATCCAGGCCCGCCTCTCCGAGCTGGCCTCCCGCTTCAGCAACAATGTGCTGGACGCGACCCAGGGCTGGAGCAAGCTGGTGACCGACGAGGCCGAGCTGGCCGGTCTGCCGCAGAGTGCGCAGGCCGCCGCCCGCCAGCTGGCGGAGCAGAAGGGTCAGCAGGGCTGGCTGTTCACCCTGGATATTCCCTCCTACCTGCCGGTGATGATGTATGCCGACAACCGTGCATTGCGCGCCGAACTGTATGAGGCCTTCACTACCCGCGCCTCGGATCAGGGCCCCAATGCCGGCAAGTGGGACAACTCCGCCATCATGAGCGAGCTGCTCACCCTGCGTCGCGAGCTGGCCCAACTGCTCGGCTTTGCCAACTACGCCGAGCTCTCCTTGGCCACCAAGATGGCGGACAAGCCCGAGCAGGTGGTGAACTTCCTCACCGATCTGGCGGCCAAGTCCCTGCCGCAGGGCAAGGCCGAGCTCGAAGAGATCCGCGCCTTCGCCGCCGAGCAACACGGTCAGAGCGAGCTGGCGGCCTGGGATCTCGCTTACTACGCCGAGAAGCTCAAGCAGCACAAGTTCTCCATCTCCGACGAGCAGTTGCGCCCCTACTTCCCCGCCAGCAAGGTGGTGAAGGGACTGTTCGAGGTGGTGAGACGGGTATTTGGCATCAAGGTGCGCGAGCGCCTCGGTATCGACACCTGGCACCCGGACGTGCGCTTCTACGATATCTTCGATGCCGAGGACGAGCTGCGCGGCAGCTTCTACCTCGACCTCTATGCTCGCGAACACAAGCAGGGCGGCGCCTGGATGGATGTCTGCCTCGGCCGTCGCTACCGTCAGGATGGCTCCCTGCAAAAGCCGGTGGCCTACCTGACCTGCAACTTCAACGGCCCGGTGGACGGCAAACCCGCCCTGTTCACCCACAACGAGGTGGTCACCCTGTTCCACGAGTTCGGCCACGGCATTCACCACATGCTGACCCGCATCGACGTGGCCGGTGTCGCCGGCATCAACGGTGTGGCCTGGGACGCAGTGGAACTGCCGAGCCAGTTCCTGGAGAACTGGTGCTGGGAGTCCGAGGCGCTGGCCTTCATCTCCGGCCATCACGAGACCGGCGAGCCGCTGCCTGCGGATCTGCTGGAGAAGATGCTGACTGCCCGCAACTTCCAGGCGGCGATGCAGATGCTGCGTCAGCTGGAGTTCGCCCTGTTCGACTTCCGCCTGCACCGGGAGTTTGACCCGGCCAATCCGGAGCAGACCCCGGCCTTGCTGAGCGAAGTGCGCAGCCAGGTGGCGGTGATGACGCCGCCGGCGTTCAACCGCTTCCAGCACAGCTTCTCCCACATTTTCGCCGGGGGTTATGCGGCGGGCTACTACAGCTACAAGTGGGCCGAGGTGCTCTCCGCAGATGCCTTCTCCCGCTTCGAGGAGGAGGGGATCTTCAATCCGGCCACCGGCCAATCCTTCCTGAAAAACATTCTCGAGAAGGGTGGCTCGAAAGAGCCGATGGAGCTGTTCCGTGCCTTCCGCGGCCGCGAGCCCAAGGTGGATGCCTTGCTGCGCCACAGCGGGATCGCCGCGTGAGGCGCCGTCTATGCTGCGGGCGAGAGCCCCAACTGGATGCTTTACCGCTCGATGGTGAGAGCTTCAAGCAGGTACACATTTGCGGCATAGTGGGATCGAAACGTGATTTTTGAGAGAAAAAGGGACCTTTTGGTCCCTTTTTTCAAGGCTTTTTAATATCTTGCGGAGTGCATGTTTGCACTGTCCCCGCCTCTTCAGTAGAGTCGGGTTCTACCTTCCTGGGAGAGAAAGAACCTTGCCATGAGGCGAGCACTCGAGTCTGTCTATCAAATCATCTCAAGCCTGTCTCATTCGAGTGGTCAGGGATATTTCGATACCTTTGTGAGTGAAATCGCCAACGCGGTCGGGGCTGACTTCGTCCTGATTTCAGGCAAGGATCAGGCCGGGCTCTTCTTTACCGTGCATGCCGCCTATCCCGCCTCCCTCGACATCAACTCCTACAGCTTCCCTCTCGCGGATACCCCGGGTGAGATCGTCATGCAACAGGGGGAAGCCTGGTTCAGCGATCGCACCCGGGAGCTGTTCCCCCATGCAGCCGTGCTGGAGCGCTGCCAGGTCAGGAGTTATGCCGGCGTTGCACTGAAGAGCGCCGAGGGCGAGACGCTGGGGTTGTGCAGCGTCATGTTCAAGCGGGCCACCCCCAGAATGGACAAGATCATGGGGTTGCTGCGCCTGTTGGCGCCGCTCGCCGGCCGTGAACTGGCCCTGATGTATCAGCAGCAGTTGCTGGCGCCGTCACCAGCTCAGCCGGAATATTCCCACTTCCTGGACACCATGATGTCCCATGCGCCGGTCGGCATCGGCAAACTCGACCTGAACGGCAGGATCCTCTGGGTCAATCCGGCCATCGAAAAGATGCTGGGTTACAGCCAGCAGGAGCTGCAGCAGCTCACCGTCGCCGAGCTCAACCACCCCGACGACTGGCTGACCAGCATCCCTCTCTACGATGGGCTCAAGCGGGGAGAGCGCCCCGCCTTTACCCAGGAGAAGCGCTACCTGCACCGGGATGGCTCCGTGCTGTGGGGCCGGGTGACGGTGACCCTGATCCGCAACGAGCAGATGCATCCCGACTACCTGATGGTGGTGCTGGAGAATATCGACCCCATGAAGCGCCATGCGGAACAGCTCAAGCTCTCCCACCGGGTCTATGACAACCTCTCCGAGGCGATCCTGGTGTGCGACGCCGACAGCCGCATCATCTCGGTGAACCCGGCGTTCGAGAAGATCACCGGCTACAGCGAGGAGGAGGCCTGCGGCCAGCGCCCCAGCATGCTCAAGTCCGGGCTGCACGATCAGACCTTCTACGCCGACATGTATCACGCCCTCGAGCGCGTAGGGATCTGGCGTGGTGAAGTGTGGAACAAGCGCAAGAACGGCAAACTCTATCCTCAGCAGCTGATGATCAGCGCCTTGCGCGAGGGGGGGCGGATCAGCCAGTACATCGCCATCTTCAGCGATCTCTCCCAGACCAAGCTGGCGGAGCAGAAGATCGCCGCCCAGGCGAACTACGACAACCTCACCGGGCTGCCGAACCGCTGGTTGTTTGGTCGCTGCCTCACCCGCTTCTGCGAGCGGGGGGAGCGCTTCGCCCTGATGGTGCTGGATCTCAACAACTTCAAGGCGGTCAACAACAGCATGGATCACCATGTCGGCGACGCCCTGTTGCGCGAGGTGTCGGATCGGCTGGTGAGCCGGGTGCGCACCGAGGATCTGGTGGCCCGCATCGGCGGCGACGAGTTTGCCTTTCTGGTGCCAGGCATCGTCAACCGGCGCCAGGCCGAGGTGTTCGCCAAGCAGGTGATCGGCGGCTTTGCCCGGCCCTTCATGCTGGCGAACCAGCATCTCTATGTGACGGCGACCATGGGCATAACCCTCTGTCCCTATGACGGCGGTGATGGTGACGAGCTGCTGCGCAACGCCGAGCAGGCGCTGTTCGTTGCCAAGCGGCAGGGACGCTCCCTCGGTACCTACAGCGCCTCCATGCGCGAAGAGGTGAGCCAGCGCCACCAGATGCAGCAGGATCTGGCGGAGGCCATCAAGCTGGCGCAGCTGACCATGGCCTATCAGCCCATCTGGGACAATCGCAGTGGTCGGGTCGCCAAGCTGGAGGCCCTGGTGCGCTGGTATCACCCCCACTGGGGACAGGTCTCACCGGCGGACTTCATTCCGCTGGCGGAGGAGGCGGGGCTCATCCAGGGATTGGGGGCGCTGGTGCTCTGGCAGTCGTGCCGGGATCTGGCCCGGCTGCAGAAGTCCGGCTTCCCTGATCTGCAGATGTCCATCAACCGCTCCACCCTGGAGTTCCAGACAATTGATCCCGAGGCGAACGAGTGGCTCAGGGTGATCCGTCACTTCGACCTGGACCCGGCGGACATCATCATAGAGATCACCGAGTCCCTGTTGATGGAGAGCAGCGATCAGCACAGGGTGCGGATCGATGCCCTGCGCGAGGCGGGCTGCAAGCTGGCAATCGACGACTTCGGCACCGGCTACTCGGCGCTCAACTACCTGCGCACCTTCCCGGTGGATCTGGTCAAGATCGATCGCTCCTTCGTGCGCCACATCCCCTTCAACGAGCAGGACAGGTTGCTGCTGGACGGCATCATCAACATAGTGCACAACCTCGGCATGCAGGTGGTGATCGAGGGGGTGGAGACCCGGGAGCAGCTCAACTTCCTGTGTCAGAAGGGCTGTGCCTTCACCCAGGGCTATCTGCTCAGCCGCCCGCTGCCCTATGACGATCTGGTGGAATACCTGACCCTCAACCGCCAGGGGATGAACCTGGCCAACCTGACCACGGTGAGCTGATCCCCTGCTTCTGCTATCATGCCCGCTTCCGTGCCGCCATGAGTCTTCGTTATGCCCCATATCCAGGTTTTCAGTGAAGTGCCCGCCCGCGATGGCGAGCTGGACGCCCTGCGACTGCATCTGGCCGAGGTGGAGTTTCCCGCCCCTTTTGCGCTGGTGCTGACTGACGCGCGGCTGGAGCTGCGCAAGCTGGACGAACCCAAGCTTGGCGCCGTCTATGTGGACTTCGTGGAAGGGGCCGTGGCCCACAGGCGCAAGTTCGGTGGTGGCCGCGGCCAATCCATCGCCAAGGCGGTGGGGCTGAAATCCGGAGCCATGCCGACCGTGGTGGATGCCACCGCCGGGCTCGGCCGCGATGCTTTCGTGCTGGCCTCTCTCGGCTGCAAGGTGACCCTGATCGAGCGCAGCCCCGTGGTGGGGGCCCTGTTGCAGGACGGCCTGGCGCGGGCGGCGCAGGATCCCGAGATAGGCTCCTGGGTCAGCGAGCGCATGCATCTCCTGCAGGGGCCTGCGGTAGACAACCTGCTGGCGTTGCCCGAGCGGCCCGAGGTCATCTACCTGGACCCCATGTTCCCCCACAAGCAGAAGTCGGCGCTGGTGAAAAAGGAGATGCGGGTGTTCCAGTCCCTGGTGGGGCCGGATCTTGATGCGGATGCCCTGCTGCCGGCGGCACTGCAGATGGCGGACAAGCGGGTGGTGGTGAAGCGGCCGGACTACGCGGGCTGGCTCAACGAGCACAAACCCAGCATGGCCATCGAGACCAAGAGCAACCGCTTCGACGTCTATGTGATGGCGGCGCTGGCGGGTTAAGGCCAGCCGGGGTCGAGATACAAAAAAGGAGGGCCAACATCATGTTGGCCCTCCTTTTTACCTTGAGGTCAGCTGGTGGGGGCGAAGCGGATATGCCGCGCTTCCCCCTGCCAGACGAGATCCAGGGTCGCCAGATCGACGAGGCTGAAGCGCTCACCGCTCTCCAGCAGCAGATACTCGACGCCGTCACTGGCCTCTATGGTGCGAACCCTGTCATCCCACCTGCGACCGTCGCGGCTGGCGAGGGTCACCGGCAGTTGCCAGCGGGCGGCGATCTCGAGCCAGTCGTAGAGGTCACAGCTGATGGGTTGATAGTCAGCCATGATGCTTCTCGCTCCTGATCCCCTGGCCCGTTACTGGAAGTTGATGCTGGTGGTGGGAGCCACCACCGCCTGAGCCTTCAGCACCTGCTCCAGTTGCAGCGGGTCGCCGGCCAGTTCCGGATCATCCTCGT
This sequence comes from Aeromonas sp. S2(2024), assembly GCF_041402505.1. Classification (NCBI taxonomy): domain Bacteria; kingdom Pseudomonadati; phylum Pseudomonadota; class Gammaproteobacteria; order Aeromonadales; family Aeromonadaceae; genus Aeromonas; species Aeromonas sp. S2(2024). The sequence continues at coordinate 57,646 of NZ_JBGLRL010000020.1, read as the reverse complement.
CGCCGTTGCAGACCAGCGTCATGTCGTAATTGCCGAGGTTCACGAAGCCCAGCTCGTAGCCGTAGCCACCACCAGCCAGGGGCAGTACGGGGGCGCTAGCATAGAAGCCGTTGTCGAGGTCGGCCATGTCGGGATAGGCATCATCCCCCACCGGCCGCAACTCGTCGTAGAAGTAGACGAAGGCCTTGTCGGTCAGCAGACCACCGCAGAGCCCCTCGGCCACAGTGCCACTGACGGTCGCTACCTCGGTATTGTTCACCAGACGCACGCCTCTGGGTTTGAGCTTGTAATACTCCTCATGGCCCGGCAATACCATGGAGTGACGCAGGTCGAACTCGGTGGTGAAGGCGCTGAGACCGTTGGCGGCAATGGTGAAGGCATCCAGCTTTAGTTCATTGCTGGGGACCTCCAGCGGCTTGATCACACCATCATCCTGCCTGACGTAGGAGTAGGGGGTGCCATCCAGAAACTGGTTGCCCGCATCCCGGCCATCCAGGACCCGCAGCCGCATCTGGCTGTATTCGCCGGGAACCACGCTCTGGCTGGCCAGCAGGGGGCGGCTGGCGGAGCCCGGGTATTTCAGCAGGTCGATGTAGGTAAACAACGGGTGTCCCGAGCTGTCGAGGGGGATGAGTTCCCCTGCCGGCGTGCAGCCATCGTCCTGGGCCGAGGTCAGGAAGCTGGCGGTGCTCCATGCCTGCTCTGTGCCTGAGACGGGATGGATGCTGATGTTGGAAACGGCGATGCAGACCTTGCTGACCGAATCCACCGGGGCGTCGGAGAAGGCCAGGGACATCTGGGCGTTCTGTGGGTTGTCGTTGCTGTCGCTGCCGCCACCACAGGCGGTCAGCAGGGCGGTCAGGCCGATCAGGGTCAAATGTTTCATGGTTTCCGTTCCTATGGGAGAGACAATCCAACTCTAGCCGAGCTGGCGATAGAGGCTAGATGGCTGGAGGGAACGGAGATCCGGGGTTTGGTTAAAAATTAAATAAAATCAAAGGAAAGGCCTTGAATGGTGCCGAACCTGGCTGCGAAAGAGATTGTCGGAACAGATGGGAAAAGGAGCAGAGTGGGCGCGTGGCGCCCAATCAGGCTTCCTGCACGCGGGTGGGCCAGCCCATCTTCTGCTGGCGTTCCATTTCGAGTCGCAGTTCGCTGGCGCGCAGGTAATGTTCGTCCATCCATCCCTTGGGCAGAGTCAGAGTCAGTGACTCCTCCTCGGCCTGCAGGGTGAAGCTGGGCACAGTGCCCTGGGTGCGGCGCATGCAGAGGATCAGCGCGATGCGCAGGATGCGGGCCAGCCGGATCGCCTGGCGACCGGTGACGGCGCCCTGTTTTTCCAGGGTATCCAGCTTGAAGTCGTCCCGCTGGTTGAACAGCAGGGCCGACAGCAGCTTCTTCTGCGCGGGGGTGAAGCCCGGCATGTCGATGTTGTCGATGATGTAGGCAGCGTGTTGCGGCGCCTTCTTGTACTCGATGCAGAGGCCGATCTCGTGCAGCAGAGCCGCATAACGCAGGATCGGGCGTCCGTAACGCTTGGAGAGACGCCAGGCCGGCTGTAACTGGGTGAAAGCCAGGACGGCGGTATCGCGTACCCGCTCGGCGTGCTCTTTATCCAGCTGATAGCGGCTGATCAGGCTGTCGGCGGTTCTGTCCCGGGCATCACAGTCGTGATTGTTGCCGAGCAGACCGTAGATCAGGCCTTCCCGCAGGGCGCCGCCCGCCAGGGTCATGCTCTCTATCCCCAAGGTCTCGAAGATGGCGATCAGGATGGCGAGGCCGGAGGGGAACACGGTCAGTCGCTCGGCCGCCAGCCCTTCCAGCTGAAGTTGATCCAGCTTGCCACAGGCGATGGCCTGACCCATCAGCTCCTGCAACTTCGGCAGGGTGACCCGCTCGCTCTTCCCTTGCGCCAGCATGATCTCCTGCAGCGCTTGCACCGTGCCTGAGGCGCCGACGCAGGTGCGCCAGCCGAGGGCGCGGTAATCTTCCGCCACCTTCTCCAGCACCGCCTTGGCGGCGGCAATGGCCTGCTGGAAACGGGCCTCGGAGAGCTCACCGTCACCGAAATGATTGTTGAGCCAGGTGACGCAGCCCATGTGCAGGCTGTTGAGCAGTTTTGCTTCGCTGTGCTCGCCGATCACCAGTTCGGTACTGGCGCCGCCGATGTCGATCACCAGCCGGTTGCCTTCCCCGGCAGAGGTCCAGGAGACCCCTTCATAGATGGTCTTGGCCTCTTCCTCGCCCGAGATGATCTCGATGCTGTGGTTGAGTACCCGTTCCGCTTCGCTGAGGAACTCATCGACGTTGGTGGCGAGGCGCAAGGTGGCGGTACCCACCACCCGGATGTTGTCGGACGGAATGTCCTGCAACTGCTCGGAGAACAGGCGCAGACAGTCCCATCCCCGCTCCATGGCGGCACGGCTGAGACGAAATTCCGGATCGAGACCGGCGGCGAGGCGAACCTTGCGCTTGACCTTGGTGACGGTGCGCAGGGCACCGGCGACCTCGCGCACCACCAGCATGTGAAAGCTGTTGGAGCCGAGGTCGATGGCGGCATAGAGAGGCGAGTTGTGCAACTGGGCCTGTCCCTCAGTTCTTGCGTGGCGGACGGCGGCGGTTGTTGCTGTTGCCACCACCCTGGCGATCCCGCATGTTGCGGTTCACCGGCTGGCGGTTGCGGAACACCCGTTTCGGGGCGGTTACGTCATCCAGCAGGGATTCGCGATCGTACTTGCTGACCGGGATCGGGTGGTGGATGTACTCCTCGATGGCCGGCAGGTTGAAGGCATAGTCTTCACAGGCCAGGCTGATGGAGTGACCGCTCTTGCCGGCACGACCGGTACGACCGATACGGTGTACATAGTCTTCGGCGTCGTCGGGCAGGTCATAGTTGAAGACATGGGTCACGTCGGGGATGTGCAGACCACGGGCGGCCACGTCGGTGGCGACCAGGATGTCCAGCGTTCCCTTGGTGAAGTCTTCCAGGATCTTCATCCGCTTCTTCTGCGGCACGTCACCGGTCAGCAGGCCGACGCGGTGGCCGTCGTTCTCCAGCCACGCATGCACGTCTTCGCAGACATGCTTGGTGTTGGCGAAGACGATGGCTTTTTCCGGCCACTCCTCTTCCATCAGGGAGAGCAACAGCAGCATCTTGTCTTCGTTGGAGGGGTAGAACAGCTCCTCCTTGATCCGCACGCCGGTCATCTGCTCCGGCTCGATCTGCACGTGTTCCGGGTGGTTCATGTGCTCGTAGGCCAGCTCCTGCACCCGCAGGGAGAGGGTGGCGGAGAACAGCATGCTCAGACGCTCGGTGGCGGGCGGCATGCGGCGGAACAGGAAGCGGATGTCCTTGATGAAGCCGAGATCGAACATGCGATCCGCTTCATCCAGCACCACGACCTGGATGTTGCCCAGATCGATCACATTGGACTTGAAGTAGTCGATGATGCGGCCCGTGGTGCCGATCAGGATGTCGACACCCTGTTCCAGCACGGCCAGCTGCTTGTCATAGCCTTCGCCACCATAGGCGAGGCCGAGCTTGAGCCCGGTGGAGGCGGACATGCCTTCTGCATCGTTGTAGATCTGGACCGCCAGCTCCCGGGTCGGGGCCATGATGATGGCGCGGGGCTGGTTGACGAGGCGCGGCCTGGTCAGCGGATGGGTCAATAGATAGTTGAAGGTCGCGGCCAGGAAGGCAAGGGTCTTGCCGGTCCCCGTCTGGGCCTGACCGGCGAGGTCATGGCCTTCTACCAGCAGCGGCAGAGACAGTGCCTGGATGGGCGTACAATAGTGAAATCCCTTTGATTCCAGACCAGCCAGAACTTCGGGTTCGAGGCCCATTTGGGCGAATTTTTCGGTCGTTAAGTGTGTTTTGCTCATGGCGGTAGGTTATCAGGTTAGGCTTGCAATAATAAACAGGATCATTTCAAATAGGGCAACTATTGCCTTTGTTGAACCATCAATAAAGCCTTAATTACTGACTGGAGTTGGAGATGAGTGACAAGATTGTTCAGCTGAGCGATGCCAGCTTCGAGGCCGATGTAATCAAAGCCGACAGCCCCGTTCTGGTCGATTTCTGGGCTGAATGGTGCGGTCCGTGCAAGATGATTGCCCCGATCCTGAACGAAGTCGCCCAAGAATATGCCGGTCGCGTGACCGTGGCGAAATTGAACATCGATCATAACGCCGACACTCCGCCCAAGTATGGCATTCGCGGTATCCCGACCCTCTTGCTGTTCAAGAATGGCGAAGTGGCAGCGACCAAGGTCGGCGCCCTGTCCAAGACTCAGCTGAAAGAGTTCCTGGACGGTAACCTGTAATAATCAAGAAGGAGCGCATTGCAATAATGCGCTCCTTGTGTTTTATCACCTAGACGCTCATCCCGATTGGTGCTAGTTTATCGCTCGTTTGCTAACCTTTTTGCCTGACTCTTTGCTTAACAGCAGCCTGGCAAGTCAAATCCGATCAGCATCAATCCAGCAGACTGTCTCCTCATTTCAATCCTTGCTTACAGACTTTCACCACTATGAATCTGACTGAATTAAAGAACACTCCTGTGTCCGAGCTGGTACAGCTTGGCGAATCCATGGGGTTGGAAAATCTGGCTCGGGCGCACAAGAAAGACATCATCTTCGCGATCCTCAAGGCGCACGCCAAGGGTGGCGAGGATATCTTTGGCGACGGTGTGCTGGAAATCCTGACCGACGGCTTTGGCTTCCTGCGCAGCGCAGACGGCTCCTATCTGGCAGGCCCGGATGACATCTATGTCTCCCCGAGCCAGATCCGCCGCTTCAACCTGCGTACCGGTGATACCATCTCCGGCAAGATCCGGCCGCCGAAAGAGGGTGAGCGCTACTTCGCGCTGCTCAAGGTCAACGACGTCAACTACGACCGTCCGGAAAACTCCCGCAACAAGATCCTGTTCGAAAACCTGACCCCCCTGCACGCCAACGAGCGTCTGCGCATGGAGCGTGGCAACGGTTCCACCGAAGATATCACCGCTCGTGTGCTGGATCTGGCTTCCCCGATTGGTAAAGGTCAGCGTGGCCTCATCGTCGCACCGCCCAAGGCCGGTAAGACCATGCTGCTGCAGAACATCGCCCAGAGCATCGCTTACAACCACCCGGACTGCGAACTTATCGTCCTGCTGATCGACGAGCGTCCGGAAGAAGTGACCGAGATGCAGCGCATGGTGAAGGGTGAAGTGATCGCCTCCACCTTCGACGAGCCTGCCTCCCGTCACGTCCAGGTTGCCGAGATGGTGATTGAGAAGGCCAAGCGCCTGGTCGAGCACAAGAAGGACGTGGTGATCCTGCTGGACTCCATCACCCGTCTGGCGCGCGCCTACAACACCGTCATCCCGTCATCCGGCAAGGTGCTGACCGGTGGTGTGGACGCCAACGCCCTGCATCGTCCGAAGCGCTTCTTCGGTGCGGCCCGTAACGTCGAGGAAGGCGGCAGCCTGACCATCATCGCCACCGCGCTGATCGATACCGGCTCCAAGATGGATGAAGTCATCTACGAAGAGTTCAAGGGTACTGGCAACATGGAACTGCACCTCTCGCGCAAGATTGCCGAGAAGCGCGTCTACCCGGCCATCGACATCACCCGCTCCGGCACCCGCAAGGAAGAGCTGCTGACCGCGCCGGACGAGCTGCAGAAGATGTGGATACTGCGCAAGATCATTCACCCCATGGGCGAGATCGACAGCATCGAGTTCCTCATCGACAAGCTGGCAGCCACCAAGACCAATGACGAGTTCTTCGACTCCATGAAGCGTCAGCAGAAATAACTGCATCTTGGAATGACAGAACCGCGGCCCAGGTCGCGGTTTTTGTTTATCTATTTCACGGCTGGCTTAGTAGTATGTAGCCTCGATGTCACAAGGAAAGGGACGTCATGAAGCTGGTATTTCTCATCGGACTCTGCTGGATGCTGGCTGCCCCTGTGCATGCTGATACCCTGCCGCAGCTGCAGGCACCTCTGGTGGCGGACGAGGGGTTGGAGGGGCACCGGGCGTACCTGGATAGCCGCATGGCATTGGGGCAGTTTGATGCCATGGACTCGCTGCTCGAGACCCTGTCGGTGGGGCAGCGGGAGTACTTGCTGCATCAGCTGCTGAGCGGGCTCAAGTCATCGGATGCACCCAGCCCCGCCCTGCTGGCCTGGGTGCGGGCGCAGGCCGCCAAGGCGCCGCAATGGCTGGTGGAGGGGGAGGTGGACGGTTTCCTGGTCCAGCTGCCCGCCTATGATTTTGCCGCCGAGGCCAGGCTGGTGCTCAGCCACTGGCAGCAACTGGCCTGGCAGGACAACTACCGCCAACTGCTGGAGCGGAACAGCTTCGACTACAAGCAGCTCTACTACAGCCGCAACCCTGAGCTGGCCCGGCAGCAACAGGCGCTGCTGGCCGTGCTCGATGACCAGCCCGTTCCAGTGCTGCGACGCGAGGCCGACCGGCTCGCCTCCCTCAATCTCTTCCTGCCTGACAACCAGTTGCTGCTGCACCTCATCGAGCGGACCGGTGACACCGCACTGTATCTGAAGCTGTGGCGCCAGCCCGTGGATCACGACAGCCTGACGGCCCTGCACTCCATTTCCCGCTTCCATACCGGCCAGGAGGCGAGCGATCTGCTGATCGCCGCCAGCCGCAACGGGCGGCTGATGATCCCCGCCTTGCAGCAGCTCAGCCGGCTTTCACCGCTGCCGGATGGTGCCCAGCAATATCTGCTGGCGGAGCTCGGCAGGCATCAATATGGCGGCCTGGTGGCCGGTCTGTTGTTGCAGATGGACGAGCCCAGGTTGCTGGGCCAGCTGGCAGATAGGCTTACCCGGCAGGAGCGGCGTCACACCTCGTCCGTGATGCTGCCCGATACGGGTACACCGGATGCGCGGCCAGGGTTATAATGCGGAACCTCCTGATCCCGCTAGGGTACCTGCATGAAATACAAGGACTTGCGTGATTTCATCGCGCAGCTGGAACAAACCGGACAGCTCAAGCGCATCAGCCGCGAGATAGACCCCTATCTGGAGATGACCGAGATCAGCGACCGCACCCTGCGTGCGGGCGGCCCGGCCCTGCTGTTCGAGAATCCCAAAGGTTACTCCATGCCGGTGCTGACCAACCTGTTCGGCACCCCGGATCGGGTCGCCATGGGCATGGGCCAACCCAACGTCGGTGCCTTGCGCCAGGTCGGGGTGTGGCTCTCTTACCTGAAGGAGCCCGAGCCGCCCCGCGGCCTCAAGGAGCTGATGGAGAAGCTGCCCATCTTCAAGCAGGTGCTCAACATGCCGACCAAGCGGCTCTCCTCCGCCCCCTGTCAGCAGGTGGTGCTGGAGGGAGACGCGGTGGATCTGGACCAGATCCCGATCCAGCACTGCTGGCCAGGTGACGTGGCCCCCCTGGTGACCTGGGGGCTGACTATCACCCGCGGTCCCTACAAGAAGCGCCAGAACCTCGGTATCTACCGGCAGCAGAAGATCGGCAAGAACAAGCTGATCATGCGCTGGCTGGATCATCGTGGGGGGGCCATCGATTTTCGCGAGTGGCAGGAGGCCCATCCAGGGGAGCGTTTCCCGGTGGCGGTGGCCCTCGGCGCCGACCCTGCGACCATACTCGGCGCTGTGACGCCGGTGCCGGACAGTCTCTCCGAGTACGCCTTCGCCGGCCTGCTGCGGGGCAGCCGCACCGAGGTAGTGAAGGCCCTGAGCTGCGATCTTGAGGTGCCCGCCAGCGCCGAGATCGTGCTGGAGGGCTATCTGGAGCCCGGCGAGATGGCGCCCGAGGGCCCCTATGGGGATCACACCGGCTACTACAACGAGGTGGACGAGTTCCCGGTGTTCACCATCACCCACATGACAATGCGTCGCGACGCCATCTATCACAGCACCTACACAGGCCGTCCACCCGATGAGCCCGCCGTGCTCGGAGTGGCATTGAACGAGGTGTTCGTGCCGTTGCTGCAGAAGCAGTTCCCCGAAATCGTGGACTTTTACCTGCCACCGGAAGGCTGCTCCTACCGGATGGCGGTGGTGACCATCAAGAAGCGTTATCCCGGCCATGCCAAGCGGGTGATGCTGGGGGTCTGGTCCTTCTTGCGCCAGTTCATGTACACCAAGTTCGTGATCGTCTGCGACGACGACATCAACGCCCGGGACTGGAAGGACGTGATCTGGGCCATCACCACCAGGATGGACCCGGCGCGGGACACCACCTTGATCGAACACACCCCCATCGACTACCTCGACTTCGCCTCGCCGGTCTCGGGGCTCGGCTCCAAGATGGGGCTGGATGCCACCAACAAGTGGCCGGGAGAGAGCAACCGGGAGTGGGGTCAGCCCATCGTCCAGGACGAGGCGGTGAAGCAGAAGATCGACGGGATCTGGGACGAGTTGAAGATCCTCGACTGAGCGACCCACCCGGGCTGGCGGCCATACCGACGCAAAAGTGCGGTATTGCCGTGCCGAATTGGGTATGCTCGACTGACTTGACCACCAACTGGTCGCCATAAAAACAGTGAAACCATGAGCGAAGCGGGCCGGGCAGGCCCCTCACAAGGACAAGAATGCAACGTATCAAGTGCCGCGTAGAGGAACTGCGCGAATATGTCGACACCATCTGGCACGTGGCCCTGACGCCGCAGCAAGCGGTGAGCTTCAAGCCTGGCCAGTATCTGCTGGTGGTGATGAGCGATTCGGACAAGCGCCCCTTCTCCATCGCCAACTCGCCGACCCGCTCCGGTGTGCTGGAGCTGCAGATCGGTGCCACCCCGGAAAATGCCTACGCCGGTCAGGTGCTGGCCCGCATGCGCGAGCAGGGAGAGATCGAGATCGAACTGGCGGCGGGCAAGGCGTTCCTGCGTGACGAATCGCCACGCCCCCTGATCCTGATGGCTGGGGGCACAGGTTTCTCCTACGCCCGTGCCATCCTGGAGTATCTGATCGATACCGGCAGCAAGCGCCCGGTGTTCCTCTACTGGGGCGTGCGCCAGGCGCACTGGCTCTATGAGCAGGGGCAGATGCAGCAGTGGGAGCGCGACTATGCGCCGCTGACCTTCATCCCCGTGGTACAGGAGCCTGAGGCGGACTGGACCGGCAAGACCGGCCTGGTGCACAAGGCCATCATGGATGACTTCGTCAGTCTGCATGACTACGACATCTATGTGGCCGGTCGCTTCGAGATGGCGGGTGCCGCTCGTGAGGAGTTCAAGGTGCTGGGTGCCGAGCCCGAGCGCATCTTCGGCGACGCCTACGAATTTATCTGAGCGCTAGCCGAGGGCGATTCACCAGTCTCTTCGGTGAGCCAGAAACAACAAACCCCAGCCAGGCTGGGGTTTGTCTTATGTGCCGACGGGACGTCGAGCCGGATTACTCGCCCTTGGCGCCGAGCTGCTGCTCGAGCTGGGCCAGCTTGGCCTCGAGGGCGGCCAGCTTCTCCCGGGTGCGCAGCAGCACCTTGGTCTGCACGTCGAACTCCTCGCGGCTGACCAGATCCAGCTTGCCCAACTGGGCCTGCAGCACCTGACGAGTCTTCTTCTCCACCTCTTCACCCATGCTGCGAATGCCGGGCGGCAGGGCGTTGTGTATCTGTTTGGCGATCTCTTCCAGTTTTTTCGGGTCGATCATGGGGTTCTCCTTGAGCAATGGCGCCATTCTACCGACAAATCCCTCTCTTTGCCGAGATCGGGGCGGCTTTTTGCGCCACTGGCCCTGAAAGGCTCTGGTCGGGTCTGGCGATAACAGTAAGGCTGCTACCCTTTCTCGTCCGGGTTCAATTCCAGTTCCTTGATGTTGTACACAAAAAAATCAGATCAGATGACCGACCAGAGGCTTATTAATTGTTGCGTTGCTGTTAATATGATTCGGTCGGGTTTGGACCCTACCCCGTCAGGCTCATCATGGATAACAACATAAAAGAGATAAGGATATGAAAAAAAAGCTAATTTATGCGGCCGTTGTCAGTGCGCTGCTGAGCGGTTGTGGTGGCAGTGACGACAACAAAGGCGATACCTCAAGCTATCTCGATTATCTGCTGAGCGGCACCAATGCGGCGCGCCCTAGCGCCCTGGCTGCCCGTGCCAGTGACGGCACCCTGAAGTTCTCGACCGAAACGGCCGATCTCTCCAATCCAGTCTCCGCCCTCTCCACCCTGGATGGCTGGTCCACAACCCAGGCGATCCAGATAGTGCCCGTGACTGCCTCGGGCATCACCGTCAAGGCGCCAGCCGCCGGCGAATTCGGTGCTTCCGTGGCCCCGCTCTACCTGCTGGAGCTGGAATTCGACAGCGCCGCCCTGCGCCCGAGTGGCGTGAAGAAGGTGCTGGCCTACGGGGTAGACTTCGTGGTCGCCGAGTCGGCGGGCAAGCTGAACCTGGTGCCGCTCAAGCCGCTCAATCCCTCTTCCTACTACATGATAGTGGCGACCGATTCGCTCAAGGACAGCAGCGGCAACCCCCTGCGGGCGGGTAGCGACTACAGCAACTACAAGACCAGCACCGGCAGCAATGCCCAAGAGCAGACCATCAGCGGCCTGATCGCGCTGCAGGAAGGGCTGTTCAAGGCGGCTACCGGCATCACCAGTGACCACGTGATCTTCTCCGACTGGTTCGGTACCCAGTCCGGCGCCGACGTGCTGGTGGCGGTGAAAGGGGCGGCCGCCTCCGTGCTGAAGAGCCCGACCCTGGACGCTGCCGCCCTGTGGAAGCAGGATGCCCTGGGCAACACCAGCCTGCCGGGTACCTACACCCTGGCGGTGAGCGGTGGCAACCCCTTCCTGACCCAGCTAGATGCAGAGCCCTTCCTGCCGCAAGAGCAGAAGGATGCGTTGGCCGCCGCCTTTGGTACCGGCACCCCGCTCAACGGCCTGGCCCAGATGACCACGGTCTATACTGGCACCGTCAAGCTGCCCTACTTCCTCTCCTCTCCGGCCACTGCCGGCTCCTGGGACAAGGCCAGGACCCAGTCCTGGCACGGCGCCATCCCCAGCCTCTACGCCATCGCCAATGCACTGAAGGCCCAGGATGCCGAGGTGATCGGCGGCCTGGTGGGCGCCGGTGTGGATCCGGCTCTGCTGGGCGAGCTCATCGCCGATCCGAGCCGTCAGGCCGAGTTGCTGGCGGAGGCGAGCAAGCTGATCGGGGTGACCCTCACCTCCGGCGGCAAGCCGCTGGATCCCGAGATGAACATAGGCCGCTTCAACCCGCTGCCGGCGCTGGAAGAGGTGCAGTCCGTGCCGATGCGGATCTTCGCCGCCGCGCCGCTGACAGCCATCACAGACGTGATCATCTATCAGCACGGCGTCACCTCGGTGAAGGAGAATGCCTACGCGCTGGCATTGGGCCAGATTGGCGCCGGCGCTCAGGCGAGCAAGAACGTGGCCGTGGTGGTGATCGATCATCCGCTGCACGGTGAGCGCGGCTTCGCCCTGACTGGCAGCATGGACTCGGTGACCACCTCCGACAACCCGACCCCCTACCTGAACCTGAGCTACCTGACGGTGGCGCGCGACAACCTGAAACAGAGCGTGGCGGATCTGCTGGGCCTGCGTCTGGCGGTGGGGCTGGCCAATGCCAAGGGTGCCATCGGCACCACAGGCAGCCTCAAGGTGCACTTCCTGGGTCACTCCCTGGGTGCCATCGCGGGCGCCAACCTGCTGGCGGTGGCCAACCAGTCCATCGGCAATCCCCAGGCCGATGCCCTGTTCAAGTTCGACACCGGCGGTCTGGCGATGCCGGGGGGCGGCATTGCCCCGCTGCTGCTGAACTCGCCGACCTTTGGCCCGACGATCCAGATGAGCGTGCTCACCGGTAGCAGTGCCGCCCTGAAGACGGCCTTCACCGCCTATGCGCCGAACTGCAAGACCGCGGTGCCGACCTGCTTCGTCAACGAGTTCCTGCCGAGCCTGGATGCAACCACTCAGGCGAGCGCGGCCGGTACCCTGCAGAGCTACAGCTTTGCAGCTCAGTCGGTGCTGGATTCGGCGGATCCGATCAACCTGGGTCGCGGCATAGCGGCGGACTTCCCGCTGTTTGCCACGGAAGTCGTCGGCGATGGCGCCCTGAGCCTGTCGGATCGGGTGATCCCGAACAGCATTGCCACCGCGCCCCTGGGTGGCACCGAGCCGCTGTTCAAGGTGCTGGCACTGCAACCCCTGAGCGCGACCGGCGCGGCCAACCACCACGCTGCCCGCTTCGTGGCGGGGGGACACAGCTCGCTGCTGGCACCGGACGAGAACTTCGATCCGACCGGCGCCGTCACCACCGAGATGCAGACCCAGTTCGGCAGCTTCTTCGCGAGCGACGGCGCCATGGTCAAGGTGACCGACGGCAGCCTGCTCAAGCAGTAAGCCTGTCGGCCAATAACAACGCCGCCCCTGGGGGCGGCGTTTTGTTTTCTGGCGAAACACTGTGGCAGCAGGCTGCGGCACATTGTTGGACACCCTGCCGACAACAACGCTTCAAACGGGCCTGTGATGCCTGTCCAGCCAGCCTTGCAGCAGGCCGACCAGCAGACCCACCAGATGGGCCATATTGGCGGTGGGGGTACCGAGCATGTCGAAGAAGCCGAGTACCAGCCAGATCAGCATGAAGCCCATCAGGGCCGGCGGCATGGTGAGGCCGCAGGCGGGCTGCAGTCTGGCACGCAGCCAGCTGTAGCCGAGCAGGGCATAGACCACCCCGGATAGGCCGCCAAAGCGCGGGCCACTCACGAAAAACTCGGCGATATTGGGCAATGCAGCGCCGACGATGAGCAGGATGAACAGCTTGCCGCTGCCGAGCCGCTGCTCGATCTGGCCGCCGAGATACCACCACCACAGCAGGTTGAACACCAGGTGCAGCACCGAGAAGTGGATGAAGGCCGGGGTGACGTAGCGCCAGGCCTGCCAGTCGGTGAACTGGGCCAGGGTAGGGTGGAATGCCAGCTCGTCGAAGATGGGCAGGCCGATGGCATCCAGGGCATAGATGGCCAGGCAGGCGATGATGACCACCAGGGTCAGGGGGCCCGCCTGATGGAGGAAGTCGGTGACCGGATCCGTCATCCCCTTGCTGTAGTCGATGCGGGCATCCGCCCGGCCGGATTGCCAGGAGGCCTCCATGTAGCGGGGGTGATTGGGCTCGGCAAGGAAGCGCTTCACCTCCTGCTGGGCCTGGGCGAGGCGCCGCTCGTCCGCCAGCCAGACGGAGACGCCGAGCTCGGACTGGGTCAGCTCGCACGGGATGCCCAGGGTGGCGAGGTAATCCACCAGCGCCTGGGCCATGCGGGCGTCCCCCAGCACCAGCAGCTGGATCATGCCGGCCGGGGAGGTGTGGCCCGCCCCTGTCATGCGTCGCCTGCCTGGATCGGGAACTCCCTGCGCCAGGCCTCGAAGCCGCCGTCCAGGCTGTAGACGGCGTCATAGCCCTGTTGCAGCAGATACTGGGCCGCCCCCTGGCTGCTGTTGCCGTGATAGCACATCACTATGACCGGTGTATCGAAGTCCACCTCGTTCATGAAGCGAACCAGGGTACCGTTGGTGAGGTGGAAGGCGCCGACCGCGTGGGCCGTCTCGAAGGATTGGGGATCGCGAATGTCCACGAGACGGGCCTCACCGGCCTCCAGCTTCTGGTGGGCATCTTGGGCGCTGATATGGGCAAACTGGTCCATTGAGATGTCCTGCAAATAGATGATTGAGAGCCAGTTTACCGCAAGCCGGGGCCGGCGCTAAGCCCGCAATGCGCCTCGCCATGTGCCGCAGGATCGCAATTTCCTTCAATATTGGCTTGGGTGGGCCGGATAGGCTGGTGACTCAATCCTTTGCGTGAGTCTCATCCATGGAAATCAGTCTGTTGTTGTCCATGTCCGGGTTTGCCCTGGCCATGTCCATCTCCCCCGGCCCGGTCAACCTGGTCGCCCTCGGCACCGGCGCCCGTTACGGCTTCCCGGCCAGCCTGCGCCACGTGGTGGGGGCGACCCTCGGCTTCATTTTCCTGCTCCTGCTGATGGGGTTGGGCCTCGGCGGTGCCCTGTCCCAGTGGCCGGTAGCGGCGGGCGCCATCCACTGGGGCGGCGTGCTTTTTCTCTGTTACATGGCCTGGCAACTGCTGGTGGACAGGGGGCAACTGGAGCGGGTCGAGGGGGCGCCCCCCGCCTTCTGGTACGGGGCCCTGATGCAGTGGCTCAATCCCAAGGCCTGGCTGGCGGCCAGCATGGGCATGGGGGCCTATGGTGTCGCGGGCGGGGTGGGGCAGATCGCCCTGTTTACCGCTATTTATCTGGTGATCTGCCTCGGCTCCATCGCCTGCTGGGCCTATGCCGGCAGTTGCATGCAGGGGCTGCTGCTCGTGCCTCGCCGAATGCGCTGGTTCAACCGGGCCATGGCGCTCTTGTTGCTGCTCAGCGCCGCCTATCTGGTGCGTTCAGCCTGACGGGTGAGCTGGGTCCTGTACTGGCCCGGGGTGGCGGCGACCCGACGTTTGAACTGGCGCTGGAAGTGGGCCTGATCCGCGAAGCCGCTGGCCAGGGCGACCTCGGCCAGGGGCTGCCCCTGCCTGAGCAGGGTGCGGGCGTGGCGGATGCGCCTATCCAGCAGATAGGCGTGGGGGGTCATGCCGTAATGGTGGCTGAAGGCGCGCACGAAGTGGGAGGGAGTGAGCCCGGCCACGGCGCTCAGTTCGGCAAGGCTGAGGGGGCTGGCGCTGTCGTCCTGCATCAGCTCGGCAGCCCGTTGCAGGTGCTGGGGCGGGCGATCGTCCCAGCTGGCCGGGGTGAGCCTCGCCAGCAACTGGCGACTGAACAGGTGGCAGGCCACCTCGCGGGCCAGGGGATCCGGCCCTTGCACCAGCTGGTGATGGAGGTGCTGCAAACCCTGATAGAGCAGGGGATCCCGGCTTGCCGTCATGTCGAAGGGCCTGAACTCGCTGCCAAGTCCCGCTTCCTCCTGCTGGCTGCGCAGCCAGTCGGTATCGAGGTAGAACATCAGATAGGACCAGGGCTGATCCGCGATGGGATTGCAGGCGTGCACCTCTTCCGGGTTCATCAGCACCAGGGAGCCCGGGCCGACCTCCTGAAGGCTGCGCTGGTTGAGGTAGTGGCTGTGGCCGCCGGTGATGGCGCCGATGGAGAAGTGGGGGTGGCTGTGCTTGTCGTAGCAGACGTGGCGGCCATCCTGCACCGCCCGCGCCTCGATGAAGGGCAGGGCAGGGTCGTGCCAGAAGCTGTGTCTGTCCGGCGCTTTCTCTGCCCTGCTCATGATCAGCCGCCGAGATAGGCCTGGCGCACTGCCGGGTTGGCGAGCAGGGCCGCCCCGGTGTCTTGCAGCACCACCCGGCCGTTTTCCAGCACATAGCCCCGATCCGCCAGTTTGAGCGCCTGGTTCGCGTTCTGCTCCACCAGGAAGATGGTCATCCCCTTCTGGCGCAGCTGCTCTATGGTGTCGAAGATCTGCTGGATGATGATGGGGGCCAACCCCAGGGAGGGCTCGTCCAGCAGCAGCAGGCGCGGCTTGCTCATCAGGGCGCGGCCGATGGCCAGCATCTGCTGTTCGCCGCCGGACATGGTGCCAGCGCGCTGCTCCAGCCGCTCGTGCAGGCGCGGGAACAGGGTGAATACCTGATCCAGCAGGCCGTGTTGCTCGGCCTTGTCGACGAAGAAGGCCCCCATCAGCAGGTTCTCCTGCACCGTCAGGCGGGCGAAGATGCGGCGCCCCTCCGGCACCACGGCGATGTCCTTGCGCATGATGCGGGCCGTGCTGAGGGTGTTGATCTGTTCCCCCTCGAACCAGATGGAGCCGCTGCTGGGCTTGGGTTCGCCGCACAGTGTCATCAGCAAGGTGGTCTTGCCGGCGCCGTTGGCGCCGATCAGGGTGACGATTTCCCCCTCTTTTACTTCGACGCTGACGTCGTGCAGCGCCTGGATCTTGCCGTAGTGGGTCGATACGTTGCGAAGTTCTAACATCTTTTTGTCCTTACGACTCGCCCAGATAGGCCTTGATCACGGCCGGATTGTTGCGGATTTCATCCGGCTTGCCGTGGGCCAGCGGGGTGCCCTGGTTCACCACGAAGATGCGGTTGGAGATCTCCATCACCAGCTTCATGTCGTGCTCGATGAGCAACACGGAGACGCCAAACTCATCCCTCAGGTTGGAGATGAGTTCGTTGAGCTCGTCGGTCTCGTGCGGGTTGAGACCGGCGGCCGGCTCGTCCAGCATCAGCAGCTCGGGCCGGGTCGCCATGCAGCGGGCGATCTCGAGACGGCGCTGCTGGCCATAGGCCAGGTTGCCGGCGGCGCGGTTCGCGAGATCCTTGAGGCCCACCTTCTCCAGCCAGAAGGCGGACTGCTCCAGCCCCTCTTTCTCGGCACGGCGGAAGGCCGGGGTCTTGAACAGGCCGGCGATGAAGCCGGTATTGAGATGCCTGTGCTGGGCCACCAGCAGGTTCTCCACCGCCGTCATCTCCTTGAACAGGCGCACATGCTGGAAGGTGCGCACTATGCCCTTGCGGGCGATGAGATGGCCGGGCAATCCCTGGATCTCCTCGCCACGGTAGCGGATGGTGCCACCGGTCGGGCGATAGAAACCGGTCAGGCAGTTGAAGATGGTGGTCTTGCCCGCCCCGTTGGGGCCTATGATGGAGATCACCTCGCCCTTGTCCACATCCAGCTTGACGCCGTTGACCGCCAGCAAGCCGCCGAAGCGCATCGACAGATCCGAGACGTCGAGCAATTTGTTGTTGGTATTGTTGTTCAGCTTGCTCATTTGCGCAGCTCCATATGGGGTCGGCTCATGGGCAGCAGTCCCTGCGGCCGCCAAATCATCATGAACACCATCAAGAGGCCGAACATCAGCATGCGGTACTCGTTGAACTCACGGGCCAGCTCAGGCAGCACCGTCATGACGATGGCCGCCAGCACCACCCCGATCTGGGAGCCCATGCCGCCCAGCACCACGATCGCAAGGACGATGGCCGACTCGATGAAGACGAAGGACTCCGGGCTGATGAAGCCCTGGCGCGAGGCGAAGAAGCTGCCGGCGAAGCCCGCGAAGCAGGCGCCTATGGTGAAGGCGGTCAGCTTGATGATGGTGGGGTTGAGCCCCAGTGACTTGCAGGCAATCTCGTCTTCCCGCAGCGCCTCCCAGGCACGGCCCAGCGGCATGCGCAGCAGGCGGTTGATGACGAACAGGGTCGCCACCACCAGCACCAGCGCCATCAGGTAGAGGAAGATCACCTTGTGGTTCGCGTTGTAGGCGATGCCGAAGAACTCGTGGAAGGTCTCGAAGCCCCCGTCCTTGACGGTACGGTTGAACTCCAGGCCGCCCAGGGTCGGCTTGGGAATGCCGGAGATGCCGTTCGGGCCGCCGGTCAGCGTGGTCATGTTGTTGAGCAGGATGCGGATGATCTCGCCAAAGCCCAGGGTGACGATGGCCAGATAGTCTCCCCTCAGCCGCAACACCGGGAAGCCGAGCAGGAAGCCGAAGGTGGCCGCCATCAGGCCGGCGATGGGCAGGCACTCCCAGAAGCTCAGGCCGAAGTAGGTATTGAGCAGGGCGTAGCTGTAGGCGCCGACCGCGTAGAAGCCGACGTAACCGAGATCCAGCAGGCCGGCGAGGCCCACCACCACGTTCAGGCCCAGGCCCAGCATGATGTAGATGAGGGCCAGGGTGGCCAGATCGATGGCACCGCGCGAGGCCATGAAGGGCCAGCTGACCGCAAACAGCAGCACCAGGATGGCGGTGATGTTATAGAGCTTGGGCGCCTCCTCCGGGCTCGGCAGCACCAGCTTGGTGAAGCCGACGGAGAAGCCGCTGATGGAGGCCTGGAACAGGCGACTGATTTGGCCGCGCATCAGCTGGAACCAGAACACCAGGGCGGCGCCCCCCAGCAGCCAGGCCAGGGAGACATCGAGCCGGCTTACCACCAGCAGGCGGGAGCCATCGGTCTCCAGCTTGAAGCCGAGTAGCCAGAAGGAGAGCACCAGCAGCATCAGGCTGGCGATACAGGCATGGATAAATTGTTTTTTCATACCTTCTCGACCTCCGGACGACCCAGGATGCCGGTGGGCATAAAGAGGAGCACAAAGATGAGCAGGGCGAAGGCCATCACATCCTTGTATTCGGTGCTGAGGTAACCGGCGGTGAGCGCCTCGACGACGCCGAGCAGCAGGCCGCCGATCACGGCGCCAGGAATGCTGCCGATGCCGCCCAATACCGCTGCCGTAAACGCCTTAAGACCGGCCATAAAGCCGAGGTAGGGGTTGATGACGCCGTAATACATGCCGAGCAGCACGCCCGCGACGGCGGCCAGGGCCGCCCCGAGCACGAAGGTGATGGAGATGACCACATGGGTATCGATACCCAGCAGGTTGGCCATCTTGATGTCTTCCGAACAGGCGCGGCAGGCGCGGCCCATGCGGGATCGGTTGATGAACTGGGTCAGCGCCAGCATGGTGATGAAGGTCACCACGAAGATGATGAGCTGCATGTAGGAGAGACTGGCCTGGAAGCCGTCCTCACCACCCAGGGTCCAGCCCCCGGAGATCAGGGTGGGCATGGCGATATCGCGCGAGCCCTGTGCCATCCGCATCATGTTCTGCAGGAAGATCGACATGCCGATGGCGGAGATGAGGGGGATGAGGCGGTTGCCGCCCCGCAGTGGACGATAGGCCACCCGCTCTATGGACCAGCCATAGCTGCCGGTGATGATGATGCTCACCAGGAAGGCGCCGCCCAGCAGCAGCACAGTGCTGTCGATGCCCATCATCGTGAGCCCCGCCATCACCATGAAGGCGACATAGGAACCGATCATGTAGACCTCGCCGTGGGCGAAGTTGATCATGCCGATGATGCCGTAGACCATGGTGTAGCCGATGGCGATCAACGCATAGGTGCTGCCTATGGTCAATCCGTTCAGCAACTGCTGAACCAGATAAAGAAGGTGTTCGGACATACCGCGTTCCCTGTACTTGCCCGCAAAGAAAGGAGGGGTGACTCATGTCACCCCGACCGGCAGATTATTTGACTTGAGTGGAGGTACCGTCGGCGTGCCACTGGAACACACCGAATTCGAAGCCCTTGAGGTCACCGTTCGGTGCCCAGCTCAGGGGGCCCATGACGGTGTCGACCGGTGCGGCCTTGATGGCGGCAGCCACGGCAGCCGGATCATCCTCACCCGCCTTGGCGATGCCGGCCGCCAGGGTCTGTACCGCTGCATAGGTGGTCCAGACGAAGGGACCTGAAGAGTCCTGACCCTTGGCCTTGAACGCTTCCACGATGGAGGCGTTGGCAGGCAGCAGATCGTACTTGTTCGGCAGGGTGACCAGCAGGCCTTCGGACGCCGGGCCGCCGATGGCGGAGATGTCCTTGTTACCCACCCCTTCCGGACCCATGAACTTGGCCTTCAGACCCTTCTCGCCGGCCTGGCGCAGGATCAGCCCCAGTTCCGGGTGGTAGCCGCCGTAGTAGACGAAATCGACGTTCTCTTTCTGCAGCTTGGCGATCAGGGCGGAGAAGTCCTTGTCCCCGGCGGTGATGCCTTCAAAGGCCACTACCTTGACGCCCGCCTTGTCCAGCGCCGCCTTGACGCTGGAGGCGATGCCTTCACCGTACTGCTTCTTGTCGTGGATGACGGCCACGCGCTGGGGTTTGACCTGCTCGATGATGTACTTGGCGGCGGTCGGGCCCTGGTCGCTGTCCAGACCGATGGTGCGCATGGTCAGCTGGTAGCCACGCTCGGTGATCTTGGGGTTGGTGGACGCCGGGGTCACCATCAGCACGCCTTCATCTTCATAGATGTCGGAGGCGGGCAGGGTGTTGTCTGAGCAGAGGTGGCCGACCACGAACTTGACGCCGTCGTTGATCACCTTGTTGGCGATGGCCACGGCCTGCTTGGGATCGCAGGCGTCGTCATAGATGACGGCTTCGATCTGCTTGCCCTTGATGCCGCCCGCCTTGTTGATCTGCTCGACCGCCATCTTGCCACCGGTGAACTGCATGTCACCGTACTGGGCGACCGGGCCGGTCAGGGGGCCGGCGATGCCGATCTTGATGGTATCGGCCGCATTGGCCATGGAGACTGATCCAAACAGAGCCAAAGAAACCGCTGCCCTGACTGCCATTTTGCTCAAGTTATTCATTGATTCGTCCCTTAATCAGTGGATTGTTTCATTTTCCGTGTGTCATTCCGAGCCTGTGTCCCGCCAGCCCGGCAATAGATAAGGTTCTATCATTCCTCGCCGTGCAATAACAAGATGTTAAAGATACTAACCATGCGGGGGTGGTAAGCCATTTTATGAAACAAATGCCCTGCCGTTTCACTATTGATAGAGTTTAATTTTGTTTTTGTCGGTTAACATCTTCACAACAAGAGGTGTGTGCGGAAAAAATCAGAGTAAAAAACTGACGATATTTCATTCTGCGTCCGCTCTCATTTTGACCAAATTCCGTTTGCGCAAAAAGAAATGACCGCCTAGATTAGCCAAGATTGACAATTCACTGGCAGCTCTCGTTAAAACCAAGCCTTTATTCGGGAAATCTGCTACTGTTCCGCCTTTGTTATTCAGGAGACAGAGATGGCCACTATCAAGGATGTCGCCTCCCGGGCAGGCGTATCCATCTCCACCGTCTCACATGTACTCAATCACACCCGTCGGGTCAGCGAAGATGCAACCCAGAAAGTGCTTGAGGCGGTGGCAGAACTCAACTACGCGCCCAATTCGGTAGCGCGCAGCCTCAAGATCAATTCAACCAAGACCATCGGCATGCTGGTCACCACCAGTGCCAACCCCTTCTTCGCGGAAGTGGTGCAAGGGGTGGAAGCCTATTGCTTCGAGCAGGGTTATAGCCTGATCCTGTGCAACACCGAGAACCAGCCCCCCCGTCAGCAGCATTATCTGCGCATGTTGATGGAGAAGCGGGTCGACGGCTTGCTGGTGCTGGGGACCGACATCGACACCCCGCTGCGCGACATGCTGCGCATCCACAAGAACGTGCCTCAAGTGGTGCTGGACTGGGGAACCGAGTGTGATTTCGCCAACGTCATCAACGACAACGCCCGCATCGGTGCGCGCCTGGCCGTGCGCCATCTGCTGGAGCAAGGTCACACCAGCATCGTCTGCATCACGGGCCAGATCGACAAGCCGACCACCCAGCAACGGCTGGACGGGGTGCGTGACGCCCTGGGCGAGCAGGGGCTGACCCTGAAGGATGAGCAGATCTTCGAAGGGGATTACGAGAGCCAGAGCGGCTACGATGCCATGCAGCGGATCCTGGCCCTCACGCCTCGCCCGACGGCGGTGTTTGCCTTTGACGATCCCATGGCCATCGGTGCCATCTGCGCCGCCTGGGAAGCCGGAGTCAAGGTGCCTGACGACATCTCCATGATCGGCTACGACGACGTGGAGATGGCGCGCTTCTCCAGCCCGCCGCTCACCACCATTCGCCACCCCAAGGCCGAACTCGGCCTGCTGGCGGTGCAGCAACTGGTGAGCCGGATCCGCAACAAGGCGCTGGAAGTCGAGTCCATGACGGTCCAGCCCGAGCTGATCGTTCGCCGCTCGGTCAAGTCCCTGCGCTGATCGCCACTGCGGTTGCCCCCAAACCCCCTCCCTCGCGAGGGGGTTTTTGTTTATGGGGCTCGCCTCAGTGCCTCAGGGCTTGAGGCCGAGCCGTTTGGCGAGCCGGTGCAGGTTGCCGCCGTCCAGCTCCAGTGCCCGGGCGGTGGCGGCCCAGTTGCCCTGGTGGGCCGCCAGGGTCTGCTCGATCAGCGCGAGCTGGAAGGCGTCGGTGGCGGCGCGCAGGCCAGGGCCGCCGGGCAAGGGGGCAACTGGCGCGATGGCGGGGCTGGTGGAGGGGGGCAGAGGACCGGTCGCCAGGTTGAAGTGATGGCTGGCGAGGGTCGGGGCCTGGCTGCCCTGTTCGGCCCGGGCCAGCACGGCGGCGCGGTGGATGGCGTGCTCCAGCTCGCGCACGTTGCCCGGCCAGTCGTGGCGTTCGAGCAGTTGCAGTACACCGGGCAGGATGCGCAGCCGCTCCAGCCCCAGGCTGACCCGGCAGCGTTCGCAAAAATAGCCGGCCAGCAAGGGGATGTCGCCGGGGCGCTCCCGCAGCGCCGGGGCCTGGATCGGGAACACGCTCAGGCGGTGGTAGAGATCGGCCCTGAACTGCCCCTCCACCACCGCCTGCTTCAGATCCCGGTTGGTGGCGGCCAGGATGCGCACATTGACCTTGAGGGGGGTGTCGTCACCGATGCGTTGCAGATCGCCGTATTGCAGCACCCGCAGCAGCTTGGCCTGCAGCGGCAGAGAGAGCTCGCCGATCTCGTCGAGAAACAGGGTGCCCTTGTCCGCAAGCTCGAACTTGCCTGCCCTGTGGTGAATGGCGCCGGTGAAGGCCCCCTTCACGTGGCCGAACAGCTCGCTCTCCGCCACCGATTCCGGCAGGGCGGCGCAGTTGAGATAGACAAGGGGCGCCTTGGCTCGGGGTGAACCCTGATGCACCGCCTTGGCGATCAGCTCCTTGCCGACCCCGGTCTCCCCCAAAATCAGCACGTTCAGCTCCGAGCTCGCCACCACGTCTATCTCGTGGCGCAGCCGTGCCATGGCGGGGGAGTGGCCTATCATCTCCGGCTGGCCCTCGGCATGGGGGGTCGAGGCGAGCGGCTCGCTGCTCTGGCGGGCGAGTCGCTCCAGCAGCAGGGCGTTGCTGAGGGCGGCGGCGGCCAGGGCGCCCACCAGCCGCAGCTCCTCGTCGCTGATGCCGTCGAACTGGGCCGGATTCATGCCGTCTATGGTCAGGGCGCCGATCAGCGTCTGATCCGAGAACAGCGGCAGGCCGACGCAGGCGTGCACCTTGAAGTCGTCGTGATCCGGCAGCAGGCCGTCATAGGGGTCGGGCAGGCTGCTGTCGGCTGGGAAGCGCACCACGTCGCCAGCCCGGGCGATGGCCTCCATGCGCGGGTGATCCCGCAAGGCGAAGCGGCGACCCAGCACGTCCTGCATCAGGCCGTCGATGGCCAGTGGAATGAACTGGCCCCCCTCGTAGCGCAGCAGGGCCGAGGCGTCCGAGTGCAGCAGGCTGCGCACGCTCTGGATCAGGCGGTGGAATCTGTCCTGATGGGAGATGCCGAGTTGCAGGTCGAGGGCGATGCGCGCCAGGCGGTCGGTCGAGATCACGATAATTGTCCAAATGACAGTTTGTTTGTGAATATGACTATATATGGTGGCTGTCCAAATGACAATTTTGGTTTTTTGTTACCATTAAAAACAATAGGTTACGAGTTGGCACGTCCGCTGCAATAGGGAATTCAGTCACACATTCACTATTGCCTGCTGAGGAACTGCCTGATGAGCATTCACGTCAAAAACAACATCCACTGGGTCGGCCAACGGGACTGGGAGGTACGCGACTTCCACGGCACCGAGTACAAGACCCACAAGGGCACCAGCTACAACAGCTACCTCATCCGTGAAGGGAAGAACGTGCTGATCGACACCGTCGATCACAAGTTCAGCCGCGAGTTCGTGCAGAACCTGGCGGCAGAGATCGATCTCGCCTCCATCGACTTTGTGGTGATCAACCACGCCGAGGAGGATCACGCCGGCGCCCTGACCGAGCTGATGGCCCGCATCCCCGGCACCCCCATCTACTGCACCCACAACGCCATCGACTCCATCACCGGCCACCACCACCACCCTGAGTGGAACTTCCAGCCGGTCAAGACCGGCGACAGCCTGGATATCGGCAACGGCAAGCAGCTGGTATTCATCGAAACTCCCATGCTGCACTGGCCCGACAGCATGATGACCTACATGACCGAGGATGCGGTGCTCTTCTCCAACGACGCCTTCGGCCAGCACTATTGCGACGAACACCTGTTCAACGACGAGGTGGATCAGACCGAGTTGATGGAGCAGTGCCAGCGTTACTACGCCAACATCCTCACCCCCTTCAGCCCGCTGGTGACCGCCAAGATCAAGGAAGTGCTCGGCTTCAACCTGCCTGTGAGCATGGTGGCCACCTCCCACGGTATCGTCTGGCGCGAGGATCCCACCCAGATCATCCTCAAATACCTGGAGTGGGCCGACCACTATCAGGAGGATCGCATCACCCTGTTCTACGACTCCATGTCCAACAACACCCGCATGATGGCCGACGCCATCGCCCAGGGCATCCACGAGGTGGATCCGGGCGTGGCGGTGAAGATCTTCAACGTGGCACGCCACGACAAGAACGAGATCCTGACCCAGGTGTTCCGCTCCAAGGGGATACTGGTGGGCTCCTCCACCATGAACAACGTCATGATGCCCAAGGTGGCTGGCATGCTCGAAGAGATTACCGGCCTGCGTTTTCGCAACAAGCGCGCCGCCGCTTTCGGCAGCTACGGCTGGACCGGCGGCGCGGTGGATCGCATCCAGACCCGGCTGATGGACGCGGGCTTTGACATCAGCCTCTCCCTCAAGGCCAAGTGGCGCCCGGATGGTTCGGCGCTGGCCGAGTGCCGCGAGCACGGTCGCCAGCTCGCCCGTCAGTGGGCGCTGCATCCGCTTGAGGCATCCCGCCCGATCACCACAACCCAGACGGCGGTGACGCCTGCCCCGGTGATCGCCAAGGCGCCGCAAGCCGTACCGGCCGCCGGTGAATGGGACGACGACCAGCCCATGCTCTGCACCGTCTGCCAGTGGGTCTATGACCCGGCTCTCGGCGAGCCGGATCAGTTGGTGGCACCTGGCACCCCCTGGGCCCAGGTACCTGACAGCTTCCTCTGCCCGGGCTGCGGCATCGGCAAGGAGGTATTTGAACCCTGTGGGGCGGAGGCCTGTGTATGAATGCAGCAACCCTGAGTGACGCCGGTGCCAGCCGGGAGATAGTGGTGATCGGCAGCGGCTTTGCCGCCCAGCAGCTGGTCAAGAGTTTGCGCAAGCTGGATGGGGAGCAGCCCATCCGTCTCATCACCGCCGACAGCGGCGACGAGTACAACAAGCCGGATCTCAGCCACGTGGTGAGCCGGGGCTGCGCCGCCGCCGCCATGACCCGGCAGAGCGGCAGCGACTTTGCCGAGCAGCAGCGCGTCACGCTGCTGCCCCACTGCCCGGTACTGGGCATAGATCCCGCCCGGCGGGTGGTGCTGACCGGACAGGGAGAGTTCCCTTACGGCCAGCTGGTGCTGGCCACCGGTGCCAGCGCGGCGCGACCCGACCTGCCGGGCAGCGAGCATCTGGTCACCCTCAACAGCCAGCAGGAGTATGCCGCCGCCGAGGGAGCAATCCAGCATGCCCGCCGCATCCTGGTGCTGGGGGCCGGCCTCATTGGCTGCGAGCTGGCGATGGACATGGCGAGCGATGGCCGCGAGGTCACCCTGCTGGATCTGGCCGACAGCCCGCTCAGTGCCCTGCTGCCCGCCACCCTGACCCAGCCGTTGCAACAGGCGCTGCGCTGCCAGGGCGTCAGCCTGCAGCTCGGGTTGGGCATCGCCAGGATAGACGCCCAGCCTGGCGATGGCTGGCGCGTCACCCTGACCGATGGCCGCGTCAGCGAACAGGATCTGGTGATCGCCGCGATCGGCCTTAGGCCGAACCTGACCCTGGCCCGGCAGGCCGGGCTGGAGGTGGAGCGCGGCATCCTGGTCGACGACAGGCTGCAGACCAGCGATCCCCATATCTTTGCACTGGGGGATTGCGTGCAGTGGCGAGGCCAGCTGCTCCCCTTCCTGCAACCCATAGTGCTGGGAGCCAATGCGCTGGCGCGCACCCTGCTCGGCACGCCGACCCCGCTGACCCTGCCGCCCATGCTGGTGAAGGTGAAGACCCCGCGCTACCCGCTGCAACTGGCGGGCCGCACCCGGGGTGAGGATCTCGCCTGGCAGTGCCGCTGGAACAGCCACGGCATGGTGGCCGAGGCGCGCGACGAAGCCGGCGAGCTGTGCGGCTTCGTGGTGGGGGGCGATCAGATGAGCGCCGCCTTCCCGCTGCTGCGTCAGCTGCCCCGTTAATCCTTTTCATTGCACCGGCCGGGGCGACCCGGCCACTCGAGGAGAACTGATATGGCCATGCAACTGATCCCGTCTCACTGGGTGGTGCGTCGTTCCACCCCCTTCTTCACCCGCGAGAATGTGCCCCAGGCCCTGCTCACCCACCACAACACCGCGGCCGGGGTGTTCGGCCAGCTCTGCGTGATGGAGGGGTCCGTGACCTACCACGGTTTTGCCGACGAACAGGCCGAGGAGCCGGAGCTGAGCCTGGTGATCCGGGCCGGGGAGTTTGCCACCAGCCCGCCCCGGTACTGGCACAGGGTCGAGCTGTCGGAGGACGCTCGCTTCAACATCCACTTCTGGGCCGAGCAGGCCGAGTCCGATCAACCCCTGTTCAACAGCCGCAAAGGATGAGCGCCGGCGGGGGACAATCCTGTGGAATGCCCCCTCTGCCCATGCAGATCAAAACAATCAACTCAGATGTTCGTTATCCTGCCACCCTTATCCGAATGAGTTCCATGAGGGAGAGGCATGAGCCTGATTGAAGCCATGACCATGGCCGCCGGCCTGGTCTATCTGGTGCTGCTGGTGTGGCAGGTGCGATCCGGTTGGCCGTGGCGCCTCGCCCTCGGCCTGTTGTTCCTGCTCTGGCTGGTGGCGACGGACAGCCTGCTCTGGCTCGTGTTGGGGCTGGTGGTCGTCCCCCTCGCCCTGTGGCACAGATACAGACCGCAGCCGGCACTCGGCGAGCTCGGCAGCCAGCCGCTGCGGGCCTGGGCCCGCCATCTGCTGCTGCTCTGCTGGGGGCTGGTGGCGGTGCAATATGGTCTGCATGTCTGGCAGCTGGGTCAGGGGACGAGTCCCTGGTTGGTTCGCCCGGACGTGGTGGACGGCTTCCTGCCCATCGCCGGCGGGCTCGGGCTGCGGGCCTGGCTTGGGCAGGGGCTGGTGGATCCGCATCATCCGGCGGCCACCATTACGGTGCTGGTGCTCAGTCTGTCGGCCCTGCTGCTGGGGCGGGCGTTCTGCGCCTGGTTCTGCCCCCTGGGGGTAGTGGGGGAGTGGCTGCACGGCCTGCGCAACCACCTGCTGCCGGGGGAGTGGACGCCGCCGCGCTGGCTGGATTGGCTGCTGCGGGCCCAGAAATTCCTGGTGCTCGGCTTTTTGCTCTTCATCATATTGCTGGCGGTGCCCGCCGCAGCTCTGCCGGGCTATCTCGCCAGCCCTTACCATCAGGCCGCAGACATGAAGATGGGGGCCTTCTTCTTCAACCTGTCCCTGGTCTCCGGCCTCTGCCTCGGCTGGGTGCTGCTGCTCACCGCTACCTTCCGCCAGGGCTTTTGCCGTTATCTCTGTCCCTATGGCGCCTGGCTCGCCCTGCTCGGTCTGCTGACGCCCCTGCGCATTCGCCGTGACCCGGTCCGCTGCCTGCGAAGTTCCGGCCACGACTGCGACAAGTGCAGCCGGGCCTGCCCGTCACGCATTCAGGTGCACCAGCTCATCGCGGTGCGAAGCCTGGAGTGCACCAGTTGTCTGAGCTGCGTCGCCGCCTGCCCCAGGCGGGCCGATGCGCTGCACCTTGGCACACCACGCCGCCGGCTCAGCCCCCGGCGGTTGCTGGGGCTGCTCTGCCTGTTGCTGCTGGTGTTGCCGCTGCTCTCCTACGGCCTGTTGGATATCTGGGTCAGCCAGACACCGCTGGCCGACCGTCATGACTTGTTGCAGCGGTTGCCCTGGCTGAATCATTGAGCCATCGGCCAGGGAGAGCGTGCGTCAGGGAGGCGCGAGCCGGGGTGTATAAAAATCCCCCGTCAAACTGTTAGCGCCATCCCAAATTGTTCATGTTGCAATTGATCATATGCAAGGGCTCACCATAATGGACCCTGTTAATGGGCGTTGTTAATTCCAACCAGATGAGCAACAACATGCATATCAAGGTCAGCTATCCCAAGTGGTTTACCCTGGACCATAAAATTGCGTTCTTCTTCCCGCTGTAATATCCCCCGCGGTGCTTGTGCATTTATCTGGATGCAACGAGTCCGTCTGAATACCTAATCTGAAATAATCTGCACCTTCATTCACCTTGTTTATTGGCGAGGCGATGTCGTGCACCCGATCTCATTATTTGCTACCTGCCAACTGCTTATTGATGGCGGGTGATGAGATTCATCCTGAATATTTAAAGCAAGGGTGTCTATCCATGGAAAACTTCAAGCATCTTCCCGAACCGTTCCGCATTCGTGTCATCGAGCCGGTCAAGCGAACCACCCGTGCCTACCGGGAGGAGGCCATCGTCCGGGCGGGCATGAACCCCTTCCTGCTGGACAGTGAAGACGTCTTCATCGACCTGCTGACCGACAGTGGCACCGGCGCCATCACCCAGGACATGCAGGCTGCCATGCTGCGCGGCGACGAGGCCTACAGCGGCAGCCGCAGCTACTACGCCCTGCAGCGGGCGGTGCAGGAGATCTTCGGTTATTCCCTTACCATCCCGACCCACCAGGGACGCGGTGCCGAGCAGATCTACATCCCGGTGCTGATCAAGAAGCGAGAGCAGGAGAAGGGGCTGGATCGCAAGAAGATGGTGGCGCTCTCCAACTACTTCTTTGACACCACCCAGGGTCACACCCAGATCAACTGCTGCGTGGCGAAGAACGTCTACACCAAGGAGGCGTTCGACACCTCGGTCACCGCCGACTTCAAGGGCAACTTCGATCTGGTCAAGTTGGAGGAGGCCATCCTGGAGGCGGGTCCCGCCAACGTGCCCTACATCGTCAGCACCATCACCTGCAACTCCGCCGGTGGCCAGCCGGTCTCCATCGCCAACCTGAAGGCGGTGTACGCCATCGCCCGCAAGTACGACATTCCGGTCATCATGGACTCGGCCCGCTTCGCCGAGAACGCCTACTTCATCCAGCAGCGCGAGCCCGGCTACGCCGACTGGAGCATAGAGGCGATCACCCTGGAGTCCTACAAGTACGCCGACGGCCTCGCCATGTCGGCGAAGAAGGATGCCATGGTGCAGATGGGGGGGCTGCTCTGCTTCAAGGATGACAGCATGCTGGACGTCTACACCGAGTGCCGCACCCTGTGCGTGGTGCAGGAAGGCTTCCCGACTTACGGCGGTCTGGAAGGGGGCGCCATGGAACGGCTCGCGGTGGGCTTGCGGGACGGCATGCGCCAGGACTGGCTGGCCTATCGTATCGGTCAGGTGCAGTACCTGGTGGATGGCCTCGAGGCCATCGGCGTGGTGTGCCAGCAGGCGGGGGGCCACGCGGCCTTCGTGGATGCGGGCAAGCTGCTGCCCCATATCCCGGCGTATCAGTTCCCGGCCCACGCCCTGGCGTGCGAGCTCTACAAGGTCGCGGGCATCCGTGCGGTGGAGATCGGCTCCCTGTTGCTGGGACGGGATCCCGTTACCGGCAAGCAGCACCCCTGCCCGGCGGAGCTGCTGCGTCTCACCATACCGCGTGCCACCTATACCCAGACCCACATGGACTTCGTCATCGAGGCCTTCGGCGAGGTGAAGAAGAACGCCAGGAACGTGAAGGGGCTCGACTTCATTTATGAGCCGGCGGTACTGCGCCATTTCACTGCCAGACTGAAAGAGGTCGACAATAACAAGCAAGCGACCAGCAACAAGAATGAAAAATTAATAGAAGCATAATGAGTCAGGGGCACTTTATCGGGTGCCCCTTTTTTTTCGCAGCTCTGTGAAATTTCGGGAGTGACAACACATGACATCGAAACCATCCGTGACGGGAGGGGCCTGCATTATTGCCAGCGTCTGTGTCGGCGCCGGCATGCTGGGATTGCCGAGTGCGGGGGCGGGCGCCTGGACCAGCTGGTCATCGCTGGCCATTATTCTAACCATGATCATCATGACGGTCTCCGGCTGGATGTTGCTGGAAGCCTTCAAGCCCTATGAATTGACCGCCTCTTTTAATTCGGTGACCAAGGATCTGCTCGGTCACAAAATAAATGTCTTCAACAATCTGACGGTCTATTTCGTCGGCGGCATTCTGCTGTACGCCTATATCACCTCCTCGGGTCTGATCCTGAGCGGCCTGCTCGGCATCAATAGCCAGTTCGCCTCCGTGCTGTTCGTTCTGGTGTTCTCCTGCTTCGTCTGGCATTCGACCCGGGCGGTGGATCGGATTTCGGTCGTCTTGATCGCCTTTATGGTGCTGAGCTTCGTGTTCGGGGTATCGGGCCTTGCCGCCAACATAGACGCGACCAGGCTGTTCCACTCCCTCACCGAGGAGCTGGGTCAGGCGCCCTATGCCCTGGCCATGTTGCCGGTGGCGCTGACGTCCTTCGGCTACCACCACTCGGTGGCGTCGATGCGGGCCTATTACGGCGAGGAGCAGAAGGCCAAGCAGGCGATCCTGGGGGGCACCCTGATAGCCCTGGCGCTCTACCTGCTGTGGCTGCTGAGCATCTTCGGCAATCTGCCCCGCAGTGCCTTCGGCCCCGTTATCGCCAAGGGGGGCGACGTCGATGTGCTGCTCGGGGCGCTGGCCTCGGTGATCGAATCCAAGCGGGTATCCAACGCCATCAACCTCTTCTCCATGGCGGCCATCCTCTCCTCCTTCATCGGGGTCGGGCTCGGGGTATTCGACTATCTGGCGGATCTGTTCAAGTTCGACAACAGCCGCGCCGGCCGTGCTAAGTCCTGGGGTGTGACCTTCCTGCCACCTCTGCTGCTCTCCTTGCTGTTCCCCTTCGGTTTCGTGGTGGCCATCGGTTATGCCGGGGCCGCGGCGACCGTCTGGGCCTGCATCATTCCTGCCCTGCTGGCGAAGAAGTCCCGGGAGCTGGCGCCACAAGGGGGCGGTTTCAAGGCGCCTGGCGGCCAGCCCATGGTGGTGGCCGTCATCGTCTTCGGGGTGCTGACGGCGGCCTTTCACCTGATGGCGATGGCGGGCATGTTGCCCATCTATACGGGATAACCTGGATCCTCCGGGAAAGCGACACGGGGCGCCTGCGGGCGCCCTTGTCGTGTCCGGGGCCAGAGACGCCCCGAACTTGGGGGTAGCGGTCGGACATCGCCCCCATTTCCCGTCAATTCGCCCCCGGATTTGATACCTGAGGGGGAGCAGGGTAAAGTCACACCCCCAACATGGCCGCCCTGCTGCCATGTTGGGATCGGTAGCTAGCCTCAGCCACGTCTTGCCTCGCTGACGCAGAAGCAAGCGGCCAGGGCGTCGATAGCACAGCTTCTGCCGCCGATGCAGCAGCAAGCGGCTGGGCGTCGATAGCACAGATGAGCGCGATCTTACGATGACAACCGGCGTAGCAGATGCAACGGTCCGCGGTCGCGACCAGATCAACAATCGTCTTTGGGGAAGTAAATGGAACATAAACCATCGTTGGTGGGCGGGGCATGCATCATTGCCGGCGTCTGTGTGGGGGCTGGCATGCTGGGCCTGCCGAGTGCGGGCGCGGGGGCCTGGAGCCTCTGGTCCATGCTCGCGGTGGCGTTGACCATGGTGGTGATGACGGTCTCTGGCTGGATGCTGCTCGAATCCTACAAGGGTTATCCGCTGCGCGTCTCCTTCGATACCGTTACCCGGGATCTGCTGGGGGAGAAGGTCAATGCCCTCAACAATCTCAGCGTCTATTTCGTCGGCGGCATCCTGCTCTACGCCTACATCACCTCGGCCGGTCTCATCATAGATGGCATGACGGGGATGGGCAGCCACTGGTCCTCGGTGCTGTT
Source organism: Aeromonas sp. S2(2024) (assembly GCF_041402505.1). Taxonomy (NCBI): domain Bacteria; kingdom Pseudomonadati; phylum Pseudomonadota; class Gammaproteobacteria; order Aeromonadales; family Aeromonadaceae; genus Aeromonas; species Aeromonas sp. S2(2024). The sequence goes on along the minus strand of NZ_JBGLRL010000020.1, from coordinate 25,990 downwards.
CACCCTGGTCTTCTCGGTGCTGGTGTGGCACTCCACCCGGGCGGTAGACCGCATCTCGGTGCTGCTGGTGATCCTGATGGGATTGAGCTTTGTTTTTGGCATCTCCGGCCTGTCGATGAACATTCGCCTCGACCTGCTGCTCGATCGAGTCGGCAGTGAGACCCACTACGCCCAATATGCCCTGGTGATGCTGCCGGTGGCGCTCACCTCGTTCGGCTATCACCACTCGGTGTCGTCCATGCGGGCCTACTATGGCGAGGAGCGTCGCGCCAGCCGCGCCATCCTGGGGGGGACTGTCATCGCCCTGACCTTCTACCTCATCTGGCTGGCCAGCGTGTTCGGCAACCTGCCGCGCAGCGAGTTCGGCCCGGTGATCGCAGAGGGGGGCAATGTGGATGCCCTGCTCAAGGCCCTGGGCTCGGTGATCGAATCCCAGGCGGTGGCCAATGCCCTCAACGCCTTCTCCATGGCGGCCATTCTCTCCTCCTTCATCGGGGTTGGCCTGGGGGTGTTCGACTACCTGGCGGATCTGTTCAAGTTCGACAACAGCCGGGCCGGTCGCGCCAAGTCCTGGGGCGTCACCTTCCTGCCGCCTCTGGTACTCTCCTTGTTGTTCCCGTTCGGCTTCCTGATGGCCATCGGCTATGCGGGCGCAGTGGCCACCCTGTGGACCTGCATCATACCGCCCCTACTGGCCTGGAAGGTGCGCAAGGCGGCGCGTAATGGCAACCAGGGCGAGGGCTTCCGTGCGCCCGGCGGTATCTTGATGATCGTCTTGGTGATTCTGTTCGGCGTGCTGACCGCCGCCTTCCATCTGCTCAACATGGCGGGGTTGCTGCCCGCCTATACCGGCTGATCGGCATCCCTTGCGATCCGATGTAGAAAAAGCGGCGCCTTCGGGCGCCGTTTTGCTGTGGTCAGCTGAGGGCTGACACTTCGCCCGCCATCGACGCGCTGCCTTGGCAGTGCCATTACTCTGCAGGCTCTTGTTACCAACGGATAAAGTTGGGACATCCATCGAGAGTTGATATCGATGAGGGAAAATAGGGTGTACAGCGATGGGTGTTCTGGAATGGTTTCTTGTTCAGATCTCGGCGAAAGGTGCCGTTAAAGCTTGCCTGCTGCTGATTGGCCGCCGCACTGTTCAGTGCTTGGTGCGGATGGAGCGATCAGTATGGGCAGGGTATAGATGCCGGCGGCAAAGCACGCCGTCCCCACCAGTAGGGGGGCCAGCAGCTGGGCCAGGGTCTTGCTGCATAACGCCTCGGTCGTCACGACGTGATGGCTCCACGACAGCGCATCGGTGTAGGGGTCTGTAGGGGCTATAGTCAGACAGATGGCGCCTGCGAGTCACATCCTGTCTCCGGGCTGCCAGCTTTCGATCACCCCGTCCATCCACCAGACAGCTGCGCCCGGCAGCACGGCCGCCATGGTAGCCAGGCCGTGCGTGATCTTGTTTTGCATCGTATTCACCCAATTGGGAGAGAGATGTTATGTGCAAACACCTATTGGCCCTGAGCGTGCTCGCGGCCATCACCCTGATCACACCGGCCCAGGCCGAAGAGGCTGCCAGCATGCCAGCCATGACAGATGAGGCGATGATCACCAGCGCCATGGCGGCGGCCCCCGTCAAAGTCGGTGCCGGCGCCACCATAGTGGCCATGGGCGTCGATGGTAAGATGCGTACCCTGCGTGAGGGCAGCAACGGCTTCACTTGCATGCCCGACAACCCGGCCACACCGGGTCCGGATCCCATGTGCATGGACGCGGCGGCGATGGCCTGGGCTCACGCCTGGATCAGCCACGAGATGCCGCCGAAGGGCAAGATTGGCTTCATGTACATGCTCAAGGGCGGCACCGATGCCAGCAACACCGACCCCTACGCGACCCAACCCACCACCAGCAACAACTGGTTGCAGACCGGGCCCCACGTGATGATCGTCGGGGCGGATGATGCCTTTTACGATATGTATCCGAAGGGTGCAGATCCGGACACGTCGGTCCCTTACATCATGTGGTCGGGCACTCCCTATCAGCACCTGATGGCGCCAGTGGAGTAAGAGGTTCCGTGCAGCCGAGTCGGCGCGGTTCGCCGCTGCCGATCATCAAAAGGCGCCCTCTGGCGCCTTTTGTATTGGGTTCGCGAGTAAGTTAGGACGAGTAAATTAGGACACCCATCGGATAGGGGCCCTAAACTAGGATACCTATCAATTGGAAATGGTGGATAACTTGAAAGCCCCACTCATGTGCAGACTGATTCGAAGGTATGAAACGGTGGTGGTAGTGCTAGCTGTGAGCTTGAATGAGCGTCAGTGGCTGCCAGTGGGCAATCAGTGCCCGTGCAACGTCAAAGAGGGCCGCTGTCATCGATGGATTGGTAGTGACGTCGCGAGTTTTTCAGATCTCAAGGTCTGGGTTGGTAACATCGAGTCTGGCCACAATGGATGGCGTAACGCTGGCAGCAACGCTTGTCGCCAATCGCCCGGATACCGTGACGCCGAAACAGGGTGACTTGCCCCAACCATTGCCCCTCTTCTATGCCCAGGCGCTGGAGCACAGGTGCGAGATGATGCGGGATATAGCCTCGTTTATCTAAACGAATGGCTCGCCCTGTCCAATCCACCAGCGCCAGATAATCGGCAAAATAACAGGGAAGTGCCTCTGGTTTCCCTTCTCTTGCAAAAGGCAGCAGCAAGGGGGGCTGCGTGAAAAAATAATCTTCTTTATCAATGCGTTGCTTGATGCTGGTGAAGTCGCTCTCCTCCGGTGTGGCGGCAATGCCAGCCCGTATGGGATTGAGGTCGACATAGACCATGCAGGCCAGCAGGGCCGACTCGGTGAGCAGCGCCTGGCTTTTGAAGCGGCCCTCCCAGAAGTGGCCCTTGCAGCCATCTTCCTGATTGGCCTGGCGGGCCAGCGACTCGTTCAGCAGACGCACCAGCCAGCTGATGGAATAGAGGCGCTCCCGCCACTGGGCGATCAGCTGGTGTACAACGTCCAGCTCGGGTTCTATCAGTTCCCCCCCCCTGATACCAGCGCCGCACCAGCAAGGGCCACTGAAACAGACGTGACCAGCGTTCCGCCACCTCCCGTTCACTCCACTCATTAGCCATGTCGGCCTGCACCTTGAGTACCAGATGATAGTGATTGCTCATCACGGCATAGGCGCAGATACCGATGGCAAAGACCTGTGACAGCTGGCCCAGTTTGTCGGCAACCCATTGGCGCCTGTGCTCGTAGCTTTGGCCGGAGTGATCATCCTGGCCACAAAGAAAGGCCCGCCGGACACAGCGGCTGACCACGTGGTAGTAAGGCGTATCGGCGAGGCTGATCTGGCGTGAACGGGCGATGGTCATGGCGGCTTTCCTCGGGTCTCTCGGTTTAAGGAAAGTGGAGGGGGAGTGAGTTGTCAACGCTGGGGTTAGGTGGGTGTCCCAGCTTTTAATAAGGCGCAGATACCGATGGCAAAGACCTGTGACAGCTTGCCCAGTTTGTCGGCAACCCATTGGCGCCTGTGCTCGTAGCTTTGGCCGGAGTGATTATCCTGGCCGCAGAGAAAGGCCCGCCGGACACAGCGGCTGACCACGTGGTAGTAAGGCGTATCGGCGAGGCTGATCTGGCGTGAACGGGCGATGGTCATGGCGGCTCTCTCCTCGGGTCTCTCGGTGTAAGGAAAGTGGAGGGAGAGTGAGTTGTCAAAGCTGGGATTGGGTGGGTGTCCCAGTTTTTTATGGCGGGAGAATCCATCATCTGCTGGGATGAGGTGGGGGTCCCAACTTTTTATGCCCTACGGGCAACTTAGGTAAAGTCTAACATCACTGGAAATTTAATTAGACCAGCAGCTAAAAGCATTAAAATTATTGTTGTCATAGCGATTATTTCCTGTAATCGTTTATTTTCAGAGTGTTTTCTCTCTACGTTTTCATACTCCTCTAAAGTTGAAATGGCTTTCCCTGTTATTTTATACCTACCACCACCAAGCCTTAAGATTTCCCCAGTCTCAATAAATGATTCAACATAGAGCTTCAGAATTCCTTTTATTCTATTTTTATCTGGATGATTGATTAATCGAAGTGAGTGTAGACCCAACATAAGGTCAACTATATTGAACTCTTCTCTCTTATAGAGATGTCTTTGAATAAGGAATTTAATCACTTCAATTCTTTTATGCGCCTGCAATGTTTTGCGATTGTATGCGTATTGTAAGGTTCTATCTATGACTGATAAAAAACTCATCTTTATATGAATGTATGAACTGAAGTCTTTGATAAAGAATTCTATTAGGCTACTAAATGAAATATCGTAATATCCTTTAAATTTTGTAATTTCTATCGTGGAAGTATCGAGTGTAGAAAGATGCATCTCGTATGGTACTCTTTGTTCTGATCTCTGGTCATAAATATAACCAGACAAAATATCCCCACAGATTCTTTCAACCCAAAAACTTTGGTCTTTATCTATTTGTATCTTGACCGCATAGCAATCAACTTTGGCTCCTTCTTCTCCAGAGCGAGGTATAGTTTGTGGTGCTGGTTTTTTTAGGGCGTGTCTAAAGCATGCTCTAATAAAAATGGGGTGCATATATATCTCTTGTATAAATAAAAACAAAGCTTACACGTGACAAACACTATATTTTTGATGATGAAAATATACAAGGATAAATGTGTTTTTAATCAATTTTTCAATTCATGGTTACAGTGCTTAGTTGCATGTAGTCATGAGTACGTACATTTTTTAGGTTTTTTCACATTGATACTTTTGTAAATTGAAACGGCGCCTTTCGGCGCCGTTTTTTATATCACTTACTCAACCAAGATCACTGCAGCAGGGAGATATCCGCGACTTGCAGGAACAGGTTGCGCAGGTTGTTCAGCAGTGCCAGACGGTTGGCCTTGAGGGCTTCGTCGTCGGCCATCACCATCACTTCGTTGAAGAAGGTATCGACCGGCTCGCGCAGGGCGGCCAGACGGGTGAGGGCGGCCTGATAGTCACCGGCAGCGAACAGCGGCGCCAGTTCGGCTTGCAGGGCAGCAACCTGGGTGGCCAGCGCCTTCTCGGCGGCATCGACCAGCAGTTCCGGTTTGACGGCAGTCGGCAACTCGCCTTCGACCTTGGCCAGAATGTTGCTCACGCGCTTGTTGGCGGCGGCCAGTGCCAGTGCGGCATCCAGCGTGCGGAAGTGGCTGACGGCCTTGACGCGACGATCGAAGTCGAGCGGACGGGTCGGGCGGCGGGCCAGTACGGCCAGCACCACGTCGGCACCGATGCCTTCGTCCTGATAGGCGGCGCGGAAGCGGCCCAGCATAAAGTCGACCACGTCGGTGACGACGGTTTTGTTGGTCAGCTTGTCGCCGTAGACGCGTACCGCTTCTTCAACCAGTTCAACCAGATCCAGATCCAGCTGCTTCTCGGTCATGATGCGCAGGGCACCGATGGCGGCGCGACGCAGGGCGAACGGGTCCTTGTCACCCTTCGGCAGCATGCCGATGCCGAAGATACCGGCCAGGGTGTCGAACTTGTCGGCCAGCGCGACGGCGCAGGCAACCAGACCGGACGGCAGGGCATCGCCGGCAAAGCGCGGCATGTACTGCTCGTTGAGGGCCACGGCAACCGCTTCGTCTTCGCCATCGTGACGGGCGTAGTGCATCCCCATGACACCCTGGGTGTCGGTGAACTCGCCGACCATGTTGGTCATCAGGTCACACTTGGAGAGCAGACCGGCACGCTTGGCCTGAGCCACGTCGGCGCCGATACGCTCGGCGATAAAGCCGGCGACGGTCTCGATGCGCTCGACCTTGGTCTTGACGGTGCCCAGCTGTTGCTGGAACAGCACGGTTTCAAGGCGCGGCAGGCGGGAGGCCAGGGTCTGCTTGAGGTCGGTCTTGAAGAAGAACTCGGCGTCAGAGAGACGGGGGCGAACCACCTTCTCGTTGCCGCTGATGATCTGGCTCGGGTCTTTGGACTCGATGTTGGTGACGAAGATGAACTTCGGCAGCAGCTTGCCGTTCTTGTCGTAGACCGGGAAGTACTTCTGGTCACCCTTCATGGTGTGCACCAGCGCCTCGGCCGGAACGGCCAGGAACTTCTCTTCGAAGTTGGCGGTCAGCACCACCGGCCATTCGACCAGTGCGGTCACTTCTTCCAGCAGGGCGTCGTCCAGATCGGCTACGCCACCGAAGGCAGCAGCGGCCGCTTCGACGTCAGCCTTGATCTTGGCCTTGCGCGCCATGAAGTCGGCAATCACCATGCCGCGCTCCTGCAGGATCTGCGGGTACTGGCTGGCGTTGTCGATGGTGAATTCGCTCTCGCCCATAAAGCGGTGGCCGCGAAGGGTGCGGGCAGAGTCGATACCCAGAATGTGGGCGGGAACCAGCTCGCCATCCAGCAGCAGGGTCACGGTGAAGACCGGACGCACGAACTGGATGGTCTTGTCGCCCCAGCGCATCATTTTCGGGATCGGCAGCTTGGCCAGTGCAGAGGCGACCAGTTCGCCCAGCAATTCTTTGGCCGGACGGCCTTCGACCTTGGCGGTGTGAACCAGCCACTCGCCCTTGTCGGTGACCAGACGCTCGGCCTGTTCAACGGTGATGCCGTTGCCACGGGCCCAGCCTTCGGCAGCCTTGGTCGGTTTGCCTTCGGCATCGAACGCCTGAGCCACGGCCGGGCCGCGCTTCTCGACGCTCTTGCTCGGCTGTTCGCCAGCCAGTTCGCTCACCTTCAGCGCCAGACGGCGCGGTGAAGCAAACCACTCGACGTCGCCGAAGGCCAGATCGGCCTTGGTCAGTTCGGCTTTGAAGTTGTCGGCAAAGGCTTCGGCCAGGGAGCGCAGGGCTTTGGGCGGCAGCTCAGCAGTACCGATCTCTACCAGAAATGTATGTTGTGCCATGTCCGTTCCTTAACCTTGCTTGTTCTCACTGCGCTGACACATAGGGAAGCCCAGCGCTTCGCGGGAGGCGTAGTATGCCTCTGCCACGGCCTTGGTCAGGGTGCGAATGCGCAGGATGTAGCGCTGACGCTCGGTGACCGAGATGGCCTTGCGGGCATCCAGCAGGTTGAAGGAGTGAGCGGCTTTGAGGATGCGCTCGTAGGCAGGCAGCGGCAGCGGTTTTTCCAGTGCCAGCAGGTGCTGGGCTTCCTTCTCGTACTGCTCGAAGCAGTGGAACAGGAACTCCACATCGGCGTGTTCGAAGTTGTAGGTGGATTGCTCCACTTCGTTCTGGTGGAACACGTCGCCGTAGGTGGTCTTGCCCAGCGGGCCGTCAGACCAGACCAGATCGTAGACGCTGTCTACGCCCTGAATGTACATGGCCAGACGCTCGAGACCGTAGGTGATCTCGCCGGTGACCGGCTTGCACTCGAGGCCGCCGACCTGCTGGAAGTAGGTGAACTGGGTCACTTCCATGCCGTTCAGCCACACTTCCCAACCCAGACCCCAGGCACCCAGGGTCGGGTTTTCCCAGTTGTCTTCCACGAAGCGGATGTCGTGGATCTCGGGATCCATACCCAGCTCTTTCAGGGAGCCCAGATAGAGTTCCTGAATGTTGTCGGGGGAAGGCTTGATGATCACCTGGAACTGGTAGTAGTGCTGCAGGCGGTTCGGGTTTTCACCGTAGCGGCCGTCGGTCGGACGGCGGGACGGTTGCACGTAGGCGCAGGCGATGGGCTCCGGGCCCAGGGCACGCAGACAGGTCATGGGGTGGGAAGTACCGGCACCCACTTCCATATCCAGCGGCTGAATGATGGTACAGCCCTGGCGGGACCAATAGTCCTGCAGCTGCAGGATCAGGCCCTGAAAGGTTTTGACATCGAATTTTTGCATAGTGTTTTTCGCGCGAAATGAAATCAGAGCAAGATTTGCTGAATGTGAACCGAGGGAGTATACCGTCTGGCATGGTCGGATAATAGGCGAAATTACAGGGGATTAGTGGGGCTATGCTGCCGTTTGCCCTATGATGTCGCCGACGGAAGCGGCCTGCCGATGGCCGATGAAATGACAAGGGAGAGGAAATGGAACTGCGCTGCGCCTGGGTGACCAAGGACCCGGAATTCATCGAATACCACGATAAACAGTGGGGCCGGCCGGTTTATGACGCCCGCGAGCTGTTTGCCAAGCTTTGCCTTGATGGCCAGCAGGCCGGGCTCTCCTGGATCACCATTCTCAAGCGTACCGACAGCTACCATCGCGCCTATGCCGACTTCGATCCGGTGCGCATCGTGCAGTTCGACGAGCAGGATGTGGAACGGCTGATGCAAGACAGTGGCATCATCCGCAACCGGCTCAAGGTGCTGTCGATCATCAAAAATGCCCGCGCCTATCTGGCGCTGGAGGCCGAGGGCATCGACTTTGTGGAGTATCTGTGGGGCTTTGTGGGCGGTGCCCCCATCGTCAACCAGCGCCAGGGCAACGGCGACATTCCGGCGACCTCACCGGAGTCGGATGCCATGGCCAAGGCGCTCAAGAAGCGCGGCTTCACCTTCGTCGGCAGCACCATCTGCTACGCCTTTATGCAGGCGGTGGGGATGGTGAACGATCATCTGGTGACCTGCCCCTGTCACGCCGCCTGCCAGCAAGGCTAAATCGGGAGCGGAACAAGAAGGGAGGCCAACAGCCTCCTTTCTTCCTTTCTGGCCTTGGGATTAGGGGCCAGCTCGCCAGGATCTGACGCCATGGTGAGGGCGTTCACGCGGCTCGATTTTACCTCGGTTGAGAGCCTCCTCTGCCTCGCCGCCATGCGGGCCCTGGGCCTGGTGAACGATCATCTAGAAGCCCGCCCCGTCAGGCCCCCTGCCAGCGGGGCCTGGGGCCCTCTTTTCGGCGTCTGGTACAGCCGGGATACAGTAATTCCTGTTCAAGATTGCTGTATCCAAATCGAAGTCCCCATCAACGAGGCAGTCCCATGTCACTGAATTCATCTCGCCACCGCACCCTCGGCACCCTGATCCTGGCGGGTTGCTCCCTGCTGGCGACCCTGCCCGCCCAGGCGGCCGATCGTCAGGATGCCCGCGACGTGCGTCAGGAAGTCCGTCCCGAGATCCGTGAGGCCAAGATCGATTGTCGTCAGGCCAACAATAAGGACAACTACGAGTGCCGTCAGGACAAGCGTGAAGTGAAACAGGACGTGCGCGAGAAGTCCCGCGACGTCAAATACTGATCCCGCACCACAGACCTCAGCCCGATCAACCAGGGAGCCTCGTCATGAACATTTCAACTCCTCACCCGGCTCGCAGCGCCTTGCTGTCAGCCTTGCTGGTCGGCTGTACCCTGTCGGTGGCCCTGCCGGTTCAGGCAACCGAACAAGCCCAGCAGCGCCGACAGGCTCGGGATCTGCGTCAGGATGTCCGCCAGGAATCCCGCGAACAGAAGCGGGATTGCCGCCAGGAGGAGTTCCTGGGTAACGCCGACTGTCGCCAGGAACACCGCCACAACAAGCAAGAGGCACGCGACTTGGCTCGCGATATCAAATATTGATTCGAGAGCAGGGGCTCGCCTAACCCATCTTCCATGACGGCAGCCGAACCTGGCTGTCGCATTAACTTACATTGGAGTCCTTATGACTATTTCCGTATCCCGCCTGAGCGCCGCCCTGCTGACCGCCTGCACCCTGTTCGCCGCCGTGCCGGCTCAAGCCACCAATCAGGGTGAGCAGCGCCAGGACGCCCGCGAAATCCGCCAGGACGGTCGTCAGGAATCCCGTGACGCCAAGCAGGAGTGCCGTGAGGGCCTGGTCGGCAATGCCGATTGCCGTCAGGACAACCGCGACAACAAGCAAGAGAACCGCGACGAGGCCCGGGACGTCAAATACTGATCCCGACAAGCCGCCTCCCTGTCGGGTCGCCCTGCTGGCGCCCGTCCGGCGGTTATCTTGACCCCAGTGTATAATTCAGACATCCCAAGCCGGTGTATTTCATTTAGCCAAGGAGCCACCATGAAGAAGACCGTATTCGCGCTGCTTGCAGCCACCGCCTTGTTGGCTGCCCTGCCTGCACAGGCAACCAAACAGGCCCAGGAGCGTCGCGAAGCGCGCGATGTGCGTCAGGATACCCGCCAGGAATCCCGCGACGCCAAGCAGGAGTGCCGCGAAGGCCTGGTGGGCAATGCCGATTGCCGTCAGGAGCATCGCGACAACAAGCAGGAAGGGCGTGACGAGGCGCGCGACATCAAATATTGATGTCCGGCCTGCCCGGGCAGGCAGTACCCATGCCGTTCACGGCATGACACAGGGGGGCTTTGGCCCCCTTGTTCATATCCGCAATGCGCGCGTCACACTCTGGCGCCTCTCTGGGTTAGAATGCGCGGCCATCGGCTAGAGTCGTTCTTTTTCAGAGGTTTTTTCATGCATTTCAAGAAACTGGTTCCTGCACTTGCCCTGACCGTCGCCATGACTGGCTGCACCACCAATCCCTATACCGGTGAATCCCAGACTTCCAAGGGTGCCTGGGGCGCACTGGCCGGTGCCGCGACTGGCGCCGCCGTGGGGGCTCTCTCTTCCAGCAAGGGTGACCGCAAGAAGGGCATCCTGACCGGCGTGGCCGCCGGCGCCGCCCTGGGTGGCGGTATCGGTTACTACATGGACGTGCAGGAAGCCAAGCTGCGCGAGAAGCTGCAGGGTACCGGCGTCAGTGTGACCCGCAATGGCGACGAGCTGATCCTCAACATGCCGAACAACGTCACCTTCGACAGCTCCAGCGCCCAGCTGAAAGCGGCTGGTGCCAACACCCTGTCCGGTGTGGCCATGGTGGTTGCCGAGTTCGACAAGACTCGCCTGAATGTGGTCGGCCACACCGACAGCACCGGTTCCCGCGAGTTGAACATGAAGCTCTCCGCCCAGCGTGCCGATGCCGTCGCCGCCCAGCTGATCGGTCAGGGCGTGACTGGCAGTCGCATTTCCACCAGTGGCGTGGGCCCTGATCAGCCGGTAGCCACCAACAGCACCGCTGAAGGCAAGGCCCAGAACCGTCGGGTGACCATCACCCTGACCCCGACCGCCTAAGTCGTTCAGGTTTTGGTAACGAAAAGGCCCCGCCAGTGATGGTGGGGCCTTTTGCTATGGGGGCCGTGGTCCGATGGTATCGGCGCTCTTTTCGCCCTTCTCCCCTCGCGGGAGAAGGGCCGAGGATGAGGGGGCGAACCGTGTCTCAGACCGCAGCGGTCAGCTGCACTTCTACCTTGTAGCCTTCGTGAGCCAGGCGGGCCTGCACGCAGGCGCGGACCGGTGCTGTGCCAGCCGGGATCCAGGCGTCCCACTGTTCGTTGAAGGCGGCGATGTCGCCAATGTCCTTGAGATAGATGTTGGCCATCAGGATCTTGTCGACGCCGGAACCGTTGGCTTCCAGCAGGCGCTGCAGGCTGGTCAGTACTTCGCGGGTCTGCTGGTGGATGTCGGCCTCGTCGGTGGCGGGGACTTCCACCACATAGAGGGTGCCGTTGTGGATGACAACATCAGACCAGCGGGCCGTGGTGCCGATTCGGGTAATCGTCATGGATTGCTCCGGTACAGGGGCTTATTGACCCTTGCGGATCAGATAGCGATAGGGGGCCTGCTCTGTCTCGCTGGCGATAAGGGTGTGATCCATGAAGCGGCAGAAACTGGGGATGTCGCGAGTGGTTGAGGGGTCGTCGGCACTGACCAGCAGGGTCTCGCCATCCGCCATCAGCCGCACTTTCTTGCGGACCATCATCACGGGTTCAGGGCAACGAAGCCCGATTGCGTTCAACTCATGAGTCGCATCGCAGAATAAAGTACTCATCAATAATCAACCTTCAGCCGCACTTTCTTGCGCGCTATCGTCATGGGTTCAGGGCAACGAAGCCCGATTGCGTCCAACTCATGAGTCGCATTGCAGAATAAAGCACTCATCAATAATCAACCTTCAACCAATTCAGCTGCCAATGATACTCAAGGCGAAAAAATAATCAAATATCAGGGTGCTCTGCCAGCATATGTAACCAAAGTGTGATCCGGCTCTATCCAGACCTTGCCCGATGAGTAATATAAAAATTGAACCATATTCAACAAGGAGGTGTGAATATGCAGGTCTCCTACGGCAGATTGCAAGCCTACGCAGGCATGGGGTTCCTGTCGTTCGCCATGATAGTGCTGGGCAGCCCGATCGGAAACACCGGTACCTGGTTCGGATCCATGGTGATGATAGGGCTGGGGCTCTGGATCGAGCTCAGCGACTACTACGACGAGGATGAGGACGAGAACGATAAATCCTGAATCGGATGACGATTCACCCACAAAGGCGGAGCAATTCCGCCTTTGTCATTTCTGCTCCACGCCTGAGCGGGTTGAGCGCATGGCGCGTTCCAGTTGCAGCGCCGTCTGTTCGGGATTGGCCCTGGCGTCGTTGAAGAAGCTGCTCAGCACATCCATGATCCCCTGGCGCATGTTGGTCGGTACGGCCATGCCCTCCGCCATGCTGGGCAGCAGATTGCCATCCCGCTCCGCCCGCTGGAAATCATGGTAGGAGCGGATGGCGCAGCGATCGAACTTGCTCATGTCAGGCTGGGTGAGCGCCGGGATGGAGCCTTTCACCCGGTTGAACTCCTCCTGGAATCTGGGGGTCATCAGCAACCTGGCCAGCTCGCCCTGAGCTTGCAGCTGGGCGGGATCCCGCTGCTTGAACATGGCGATGGAATCGAGGTTGTAGCTGAACAATCCCTGGCTGCCCGGGCTTGGCAGGCAGTCGATGTCCTCCCCGGGTCGGTAGTTGCCGGCGCTCAGCTCCCCCTTCACCCAGTCTCCCATGATCTGCATGGCAGCACCACCGCTCTCCAGCAGGTTGGTGGCCTGGTGCCACTTCAGGCCGGCGTATTTTTCCGGTACATAGGCGCGCAACTGCTGGAAGCGAGTCAGCACCCGCACCATGTCGGGGCCGGTCAGGGTGGCGCTGTCTTGCTCCAGGAACGCCTTGCGATAGAAGGTCTTGCCGCCTTCGCCGAGCGCCACCGTCTCGAACAGCACCGCCAGCTGCCAGGGCTCGTTGCCGATGGCCAGCGGCGTGACGCCCTGTACCTTGAGCTGCTCCGCCACCGTCATGAACTGGTGCCAGTCGGTGGGGGGCGTCAGCCCCAGCCGCGCGAACAGCTTGCGGTTGAGCCACAACCAGTTGACGCGGTGGATGCCGGTGGGCACCGCCATCAGGGCACCGTTCTGGCTGAGGGTGTCACGGACCATGGGGGAGAGTTGCGGGTACCAGCCGAGGTGTTCGGCCATGGGGCTGAGGTCGCGCAGGAAACCCAGGCTGGCCCACTCGTGCAGCTCATAGCCCTTGAGGTGCGCCGCTTCCGGCGGGTTGGCCGCCAGTGCCCGGCTTTTCAGCACCGTCATGGCGCTCTTGCCGCCGCCGCCCTGCACCGCGAAGTCGTTCCACTGGTTGCCCTGCTCGGCCCATTCCGACTTGAGTACCTCCACCGCCTTGGCCTCGCCGCCGGAGGTCCACCAGTGCAACACCTCGACTTGGGAGGCGCCTACAGGCAGGGACAACAGGGCGATGACAGAAAACGACAACCACTTCATAAGCTTTACTGCCTTGGTAGGGAGAGGGTGGCCTGCAGGCCGCCCTGGGGACGATTTTCCAGCACCAGATCGCCGCCGTGGGCGTGGGCTATGTTGCGGGCGATGCCAAGACCCAGTCCGGTTCCGGCGGAATCCGTGCTGAGGCGGTAGTAAGGCTCGAAGATGCGCTCGAACTGATCTTCCGGCAGACCGGGGCCCTCGTCCATGATGAAGAGGATCAGCATCTCCTCGTCATCCATGAGGATGACGCGCACCCGATGGCCGTACTTGATGCCGTTGTCCACCAGGTTGCCGATGCAGCGCTTGAGGGCCAGCAGCTTGCCGCGATAGGGCCACTTGCAGTGCCCCTCTATGGTGAGCAGATCCTCGTGCAGGTTCATGGCTTCCGCCATCTGCTCCAGCAGGGCATTGATGTCGATGAGCTCGAGGTTCTCGTGAATGTCGGTCTCTTTCACCGTCTGCAGCGCCCCCTTCACCATCAGCTCCAGCTCGTCCAGATCCTTGTTGAACTTGGCTATCTGGGCTTCGTCGTCGAGCAGCTCGACCCGCAGCCGCAGCCGGGTGATGGGGGTCTTGAGATCGTGGGAGATTGAGCTGAACAGCCGCTCCCTGTCGTCTATGAAGCGGCGGATGCGCTGCTGCATGATGTTGAAGGCACGGGTCGCCGCCACTATTTCCGACGCCCCTTCCTCTTTGAGTGACGGCTGATCGATGTCCTTGCCGAGGTTGACCGCCGCCTTGGCCAGCCGACGCAGGGGCCGGGTCTGCCAGCGCACCAGCATGAAGGTGAAGAAGCAGAGGAAGACCGTCATCAGGGCGATGAAGCGCACCTGGTTGCTCGGCATGACGGTGTCATCCAGCGTCATGTAGGGGGCGGGCAGCAGGGCCGCCAGATAGAGCCACTCCCCCGGTTCGATCTCTATCTGGGTGACCAGCACCGGCGGATTGATGGGCTCGAGGGACAGGGTGTAGCGGGCCCAGGAGGAGGGCAGATCCGCCAGCAGGGTGTCGTTGTTGAAGACGTGCAGCTCCTCGGGTCGCGAGAAGTCCACCTTGATCGCCATGGCGTCGGATAGCTTGCGGGTCAGCACCTCCTGCACCTCCTTCAGCACCAGCGTCTTGCGCTCGCTGTCGGGGATGGCGCTGATGTGGATCTCCTCCTCGTTCAGCGACACGAAGAAGCGGCTGCCCCCCATGTTGCGCAGCTGGTCCAGCGCGATGTGGCGGTACTGCAGTGGCAGGGACTTGAAGAAGCTGACGGTGGAGGCAGCGGAGAGCGCCAGGTTGCGGGTGGTGCTGAGCATGCCCTCCAGCTCCCGCTTCTGGATCTGCTGCATCCAGATGCCGGTGAGTATGGTCTGGGAGAGCAGGATGGCGAGCAGCAACAGCAGCAGCATCCGTGACAGCAGGGAGCGGGGTACCAGTGCTTGCCAGAATCGCCGACTTCTCATGGGATTGGGTGCCTCTTGTCAGTCAGCATGTAGCCGCCAAGGCGACACCGTGCCGCTTGCCTCTCCCCTTTCACGGGATCTCGTGGACTTCCGCGATCAGCATGTAGCCGCTGCCGCGTATGGTCTTGATGATGCGCGGGCTCTTGCCGTTGTCACCCAGCTTCTGGCGCAGACGGCTTATCTGCACGTCGATGCCGCGCTCCATCGGCAGGCTCTCGCGGCCCCGGGTGGCATCGGAGATGGTGTCTCTGTCCAGCACCACGCCCGGTTGTTGCAGGAACATGCCGAGCAGCAGAGCGTCGCTGCCGGAGAGATCCAGCAGGCTGCCGTCGTCGTGGGTCAGCTGGTGGCTCAGGGTGTCCAGGGTCCAGTCGGCGAAGCGCAGGCGGCGGCTCGGCTCCTTCTCTTTCTCCGGCTGGCGGAATTCGGCGCGGCGCAGCAGCGCCTTGATGCGGGCCTGCAGTTCGCGCGGGCTGAACGGCTTGGCGATGTAGTCGTCGGCGCCGAGTTCCAGGCCGATCACCCGATCCGCCTCATCGGAGGCCGCGGTCAGCATGATGATGGGGACCTGGGAGTCGCGGCGGATCTGCTGACACAGGGTAAAGCCGTCGTCGCCGGGCATCATGATGTCCAGAATGATGAGGTCCGGGCTGTGCTGGGCGAGTTGCTGGCGCATCTCGTTGCCCTCGGCTGCCGTCAATACCTGGAAACCCGCCCGGGTCAGGTATTCGTTGAGCAGCTCGCGGATCTCCTGATCGTCGTCGACGATAAGCAGTTGTTTGCTCGTTGACATATGTATGTGCATCCACCCATTTTTTTGTGCAGATTGAACCTGTCGGGGGAGCAAAAAGCAAGCAAGGCCCCCCTCTAATGTGAAGTTATGGGCAATATAGCCCCTGAATTGGCGCTGATCGGTAGAACAGAATAAAAAAGGCCGACCCAAACGGGCCGGCCAACACGCAGATTCCGACGGCAGGATCACACCCCGTGTGGCGTGCTCCACAGACTCGACAACGGGCCGGACCGGCCGACCCCAACAAGAGAATGCTGGCTCACGTTCGCGTGAGCCGTTTAGATCACACCCGCTCGAACACGGTGGCGATACCCTGACCCAGGCCGATGCACATGGTGGCGACCCCCAGGGTGGCGTCCTTCTCCTCCATCAGATTGATCAGGGTGGTGGAGATGCGGGCACCGGAGCAGCCCAGCGGGTGGCCCAACGCGATGGCGCCACCGTTGAGGTTTACCTTCTCGTCTACCAGTTCCTGCAGACCGAGATCCTTGACGCAGGGCAGTGACTGGGCGGCAAACGCCTCGTTCAGCTCGAACAGGTCGATATCACCGACGGTCAGACCGGCACGCTTGAGCGCCTTCTGGGTCGCTGGCACCGGGCCGTACCCCATGATGGCGGCGTCGCAACCGGCCACGGCCATGGCCCGTACCTTGGCGCGGGGAGTCAGCCCCAGCGCCTTGGCTCTGTCCGCGCTCATCACCAGCATGGCGGCGGCGCCGTCGGACAGCGCCGAAGAGGTGCCGGCGGTGACGGTGCCGTTGACCGGGTCGAACACCGGGCGCAGCTGGCTCAGGGTTTCCACCGTGGTCTCTGGGCGGATCACCTCGTCATAGTCGTAGAAGAAGCGGGCGCCGCTGGCGTCATGGCCTTCCAGCCCGACGATCTCCTTGGCGAAACGCCCTTCCACGGTGGCGGCGTGAGCGCGGCGATGGGAGCGGGCGGCAAACTCATCCTGCTGCGCTCGGCTGATGCCGTGCAGCTTGCCTAGCATTTCGGCGGTCAGCCCCATCATGCCGGAGGCTTTCGCCACGGATTTCGCCATGCCGGGGTGGAAGTCGACGCCATGGCTCATCGGCACATGGCCCATGTGCTCGACGCCGCCGATGATGAAGATATCCCCATCACCCACCTGGATGGCGCGGGAGGCATCGTGCAGCGCCTGCATGCTGGATCCGCACAGGCGGTTGACGGTGACTGCCCCCACCTGCTTCGGAATACCGGCCAGCAGGGCGGCGTTGCGGGCGATGTTGAAGCCCTGCTCCAGGGTCTGCTGCACGCAGCCCCAGTAGATGTCCTCGATCTCGTTCGGGTCGAGGTTGGGGTTGCGCAGCAGGATGGAGCTCATCAGGTGCGCGGACAGATCTTCTGCACGCACGTTGCGGAAGGCGCCGCCCTTGGACCGGCCCATGGGGGTCCGGATACAGTCGACAATGACTACGTCTTTCATGAATGGATCTCCTTTCCGCAATCAGTAGAAGGTTTTGCCCTGGGCGGCCATCTCACGCAGCTTGTCGCTGACGCGGTAGAGCGGGCCCAGATCGGCATACTGGTCGGCCATGGCCACGTAACGATCCAGACCGATAGTGTCCAGATAGCGGAACGCGCCACCACGGAAGGGAGGGAAGCCCAGACCGTAGACCAGTGCGATGTCGGCTTCGGCTGGCGTGGCGACAATGCCCTCTTCCAGACAGAGCACCACCTCGTTGATCATGGGGATCATCATGCGGGCGATGATGGCGTCCTTGTCGAACTCCTGCTTCGGCTTGGCAATGGGGGCCAGCAGCTCGTAGCTAGCTGCGTCGGCCACCTTCTTCGGCTTGCCCTTCTTGTCCTGCTCGTAGGCGTAGAAGCCCTTGCCATTCTTCTGACCGAAGCGGCTCACTTCGTACATCACGTCGATGGCGGTGCGGCCTTCCTTGCTCATGCGAACCGGGAAGCCCTGCGCCATCACGTCACCGGCATGGTGACCGGTATCGATGCCGACCACGTCCAGCAGGTAGGCGGGACCCATCGGCCAGCCGAACTCCTTCTCCATCACCTTGTCGACGGCCGCGAAGTCGGCGCCATCGGCGACCAGCTTGTTGAAGCCGAAGAAGTAGGGGAAGAGCACGCGGTTGACGAAGAAGCCCGGGCAGTCGTTGACCACTACCGGGGACTTGCCCATGGCGGCGGCATAGGCCACCACGCGGTTGATGGTGTCGTCCGACGTCTGCTCGCCGCGGATGATCTCCACCAGGGGCATGCGGTGCACCGGGTTGAAGAAGTGCATGCCGCAGAAGTTCTGCGGGCGCTTCAACCCCTTGGCCAGCAGGGAGATGGGGATGGTGGAGGTGTTGCTGGCGAGCACGGCATCTTCGCCAATGATCCCTTCCACTTCGCCCAGCACGGCGGCCTTCACCTTGGGATTCTCTACCACGGCTTCGACCACCACATCCACATGCTTGACGTTGTCATAGCTGAGGGTCGGGGTGATGGCGGAGAGCACCTGGCCCATCTTGATGCCGTCGATGCGACCGCGCTCGAGCTGGCCGTTGAGCAGCTTGGTGGCTTCGCCCATACCGAGTGCCAGCGCCTTCTCGTTGATGTCCTTCATCACCGCAGGGATGCCCTTGCTGGCGGACTGGTAGGCGATGCCGCCCCCCATGATGCCCGCACCCAGTACGGCGGCGTGGCTTGTGGCCTTGGCTGCCTGCTTGGCCGCCTTCTTGGCCAGCGCCTTGATGTGCTGATCGTTCAGGAAGATACCGACCAGCGCCTTGGCCACGTCGGTCTTGGCCAGCTTGATAAAGCCCTGTGCCTCGACGTTGAGCGCATCGTCACGGCTCATGCCGGCGGCGGCCTCAACGGTTTTGACTGCGGTCATCGGCGCCGGATAGTGTTTGCCCGCCACGGCGGCAACCATGCCGGCGGCGGTGGTGAAGCTCATCATGGCTTCCAGCTTGGAGAGGCGCAGCGGCGCCTTCTTGGCGGCGCGACGGCTCTGCCAGTCCAGTTTGCCTGCGATGGCGTCTCTCATCATCTGCACGGCGGCGCTCTGCAACGCTGCGGGGGCGACCACTGCGTCGATGGCACCCACCTTGAGGGCATCATCGGCACGGACATCCTTGCCTGTGGTGATCCACTCCAGCGCGTTGTCGGCGCCGATCACCCGCGGCAGACGGACTGTGCCGCCAAAGCCCGGCATGATGCCGAGTTTGGTCTCGGGCAGGCCGATTTTGGCGGTGGTATCAGCCAGACGGAAGTCGGTGGAGAGTATGGTCTCGCAGCCGCCGCCCAGGGCGTGGCCCTTGATGGCGGACAGGGTCGGTACCGGCAGATCTTCGATGGCGCTGAAGATGTCGTTGGCCTTTTTCAGCCAGCCGAGCAGATCTTCTTGCGGCAAATCGAACAGTTCCAGGAATTCGGTGATGTCGGCGCCGACGATAAAGGCGTCTTTGCCGGAGGTGAGGATCAGACCTTTTAGTTCACGTTCTTGTTGTAATGCGGCGATCGCTTCGCTCAGCGAGAGCAGGGTAGCGCGATCCAGCTTGTTGACTGAACCCGGGGCATCAAACCTCAGCTCGGCAATGCCGTGTTCGAGGTAGCTGACCGACAGGGTTTCGCCTTGGTAGATCATGAGAGTGTCTCCTTGTTCCCACGCGGTGGGGGGCTTTGCTCCTTTCTCCCCAGCAGGGGGCGAGGCTCACTATTGATCCAAAAGGAGACATTTTCAACACCTATTTAAAACATTTGTTTAACAGTTATCGAGTAAAAGCTCTTCATCACGGAACGGGCAAAAGAGAGGCGCCTTGCGGCGCCTGCTCTTCAGATGAGTTGTTTGTCAACTGGCCAGCTCGGGGCGATCACGATACTGATTCAGTACCTCGGGGTCGGCGAGGGCATGGGTGTTGTTGACGGGCCTGTTGTGCACCACTTCCCGCACCGCCAGCTCCACTATCTTGCCGGACTTGGTACGGGGGATGGCATCCACCTGCAGAATGCGGGCCGGCACGTGACGGGCGGTGCAGTGCTGCCTTATTTGCTGGCAGATGCGCTCGCGCAGGGGCTCGTCCAGCTTGCAGCCCGCCTTGAGCTTGACGAACAACACCACCCGCTCGTCCTGCTGCCACTGCTGGCCGATGACGATGCTCTCCTCTACCTCGTCGAGCTGCTCCACATAGCGGTAGATCTCGCTTGTGCCGATCCGCACGCCACCCGGGTTGAGAGTGGCGTCGGAGCGGCCGTAGAACAAGATGCCGCCGGTCTGGGTCAGCTCGATCCAGTCGCCGTGGCACCAGACGTTGTCGAACCGCTCGAAGTAGGCGGCGTGGTACTTTTCGCCGTTTTCGTCGCCCCAGAAGTAGATAGGCTGGGCCGGGAAGGGTTTGGTACAGACCAGCTCGCCCTTCTCCCCTTGCACCGGCTGGCCGGCCTCGTTGAATACCTGCACCGCGAGGCCGAGGCCGCGTCCCTGGCTCTCACCGCGATAGACGGGACTCAAGGGATTGCCGATGACGAAGCAGGAGCAAATGTCGGTGCCACCTGAGATGGAGCTGAGCTGCACATCCTGCTTGATCCCCTGATAGACATAGTCAAATCCCTCCGGCGACAGCACAGAACCCGTGCTGCATATAAGTCGCAGCTGTGGCAACTCGTGGGTGTTGATGGGGGCATAACCCTGCTTGTGCAGGGCATCGAGATACTTGGCGGAGGTGCCAAACAGGGAAACTCCTTCATCGCGGGCGAGATCCCACAACACGTTGCCGTCCGGGTAGAAGGGGGAGCCGTCGTAGAGCACCAGGGTGGCGCCAGAGGCGAGGGCGCTCACCAGCCAGTTCCACATCATCCAGCCACAGGTGGTGAAGTAGAAGACGCGCTCCCCCGGCTTGATGTCGCAGTGCAGCTGGTGCTCTTTCAGGTGCTGCAGCAGGGTGCCGCCTATGCCGTGGACGATGCACTTGGGTTTGCCGGTGGTGCCTGATGAGTAGAGGATATAGAGCGGATCGTTGAAGGCCATGGGCTCGAAGGTGAGCTGGGCACCGTGCTGGCTTGCCAGCAGCTGCAGCCAGTCGTGGCCGAGCTGCAGGGGATTGCCCAGCAGGGGGATCATCACCGTCTGCTCTATGCTGTCGATTTGGCTCACTACGCTGGCGACCTTGGCCTGAATGTCGATGGCCTTGCCCCCATAGCGATAGCCATCCACCGCGAACAGCACCCGGGGGCGGGTCTGGCCGAAGCGCTCCACCACGCTGGCCTCACCGAAATCGGGGCTGGTGGAGGTCCAGATAGCGCCGAGGCTGGTGGTGGCCAGCATGGCGACCACGGTTTGCGGGATGTTGGGCAGGTAGGCGGCCACCACGTCGCCACGGTCTATGCCCTGGCTGCGCAGCCACTGAGCCAGCCTGGCGACCTGATCTGCCAGCTCGGCCCAGCTCAGGGTCTGGCTTGTGTCCCCTTCAAGGCGGGAGATGATGGCTGGGCTCTCGTCCTGGCGGCGCAGCAGGTTCTCGGCGAAGTTGAGCCGACTGTCGGGGAACCAGCGGGCGCGCTGCATCTCCTGGCGGTTCTCCGCCACTATGTTGCCGAGCTCTCCCTTGACACCGCAGTGCTGCCACACCAACGGCCAGAAGCGGGTGGTCTTCTCCACCGACCATTGATAGAGGTCGGCGTAGCTGCGTAGTTGCAGGCCGTGGAAGTGGTTGACCTCGGCCATGAACTGCTGGAGGTTGGAGTGCTGCATCCTGTCTTGATCCGGTTTCCACAGACAAAGGTTTTGCATGAATCGTTCCTGACTGCTGATATCTACTGTCTGTGGGCAGTGTATTGAATTGTTCTTTATTTGTTAATTGTTGGTTTTCGTTTCATAACAAAAACCCCCTGACCTATGCGTTACCTCACGAAGCGAAAGCCTGGCGGCTCGAGCCTTGATTCGCTTGATGTTATGCTGAAGTCACATTCGCCCGGAGCAGGACGCCATGAGCACTTACAGCCAACTTTTTGCCCAGCATCTCGATACCCTTCAGCGGCGCACCCGCGACATACTGCAACAGCAGGGGCTCAGCGGACTGGCCATCCATTCCGGCCAGACCCACCGCATCTTCCTCGACGATCAGGATTACCCTTTCAAGGTGAACCCCCAGTTCAAGGCCTGGTTGCCGGTGCTGGACAACCCTCACTGCTGGTTGCTGGTGGACGGGGTGAGCAAGCCGGTGCTGCTGTTCTACCGGCCGGTGGATTTCTGGCACAAAGTGGCGGACCTGCCCAATGCCTTTTGGGTCGACTTCTTCGACATCCGCTTCCTGACCCGCCCTGAGCAGGTGGCGGATCACCTGCCTGCCGACAAGCAGGAGTGGGCCTATCTGGGTGGTCATCTCGAGGTGGCCCAGCTGGTGGGACTGGGGCAGCCCAATCCGGAGGCGGTGCTCAACTACCTGCACTATCACCGTGCCTACAAGACACCCTATGAGCTGGAGTGTCTGCGCGATGCGAACCGGCTCGGGGTGCGCGGTCACATCGCTGCCAAGGACTCCTTCATGGCGGGGGCGAGCGAATTCGAGATCAACCTCGCCTACATGAAGGCGGTCGGGCAGGGGGCCAATGAGGCGCCCTACGGCAACATAGTCGCCATCAACCGGAACGCGGCCATCCTCCATTACACTCATCTGTCGACCCAGCGGGTACCGGATGCGGAGCGCCACTCCTTCCTGATCGATGCCGGGGTGGATTATCACGGCTATGCCTCCGACATCACCCGCACCTGGGCCTGGCGTCGGGGCGAGTTTGCCGATCTGATCGCGGCGCTGGATGTGCAGCAGCAGGAGATCATCGCGGAGATCAAACCGGGCCGCCGTTACAGCGAGCTGCATCTGCAGATGCACCACAGACTGGCGCGCTTGCTGCAGGCCACCGAGCTGGTGGACATGTCGGTGGACGAGATGATCCACACCGGCGTCACCAATGTGTTCTTCCCCCATGGGCTCGGCCATTTCCTCGGCCTGCAGGTGCACGATGCCGGTGGCTTCATGCAGGATGAGCGTGGCACCCACCTGGCGGCGCCCGAGCAGTTCCCCTATCTGCGCTGCACCCGGGTGATGGAGGTGGGTCAGGTGTTCACCATAGAACCCGGCCTCTACTTCATCGACAGCCTGCTGGAGCCGCTACGCCGCGGTGAGCAGGGCAAGCGGGTCAACTGGAACAAGGTCGAGGCGCTGCGTCCCTTCGGTGGCATCCGGATCGAGGACAACGTGGTCCTGCATGGGGACGGGGTGGAGAACCTCACCCGGCAAGCAGGGCTCTGATGGTCGCAGACTACGCCATACCAGCCGCGCCGCTGGAGCTTTGCGAGGAGATCAAGAAGAGTCGCTTCATCACCCTGATTGCCCATGCGCCGACGGTCGAGGCCGCCAAGGCCTGGATCGGCGAGGTGAAGCGGCAGCACCCGACGGCCCGGCACCATTGCTGGGCCTTCGTCGCCGGGGCGCCGCAAGACAGCCAGGTCTATGGCTTCAGCGATGACGGCGAACCCTCGGGCACTGCTGGCAAGCCCATGCTGGCCCAACTGATGGGGGCTGGCATCGGCGAGATAGCGGCCGTGGTGGTGCGTTACTACGGTGGCGTTCTGCTCGGGACCGGCGGCCTGGTCAAGGCCTATGGCGGCGGCGTGGGGGCGGCACTCAAGCGGCTCGAGACCAGCATCAAGCGCCAGCAAACACCTTCCCTTATCTGCTGCGACTATGGCGACATGGGGGTGGTGGAAGCCCTGATCTCGGCCCATCAGGGCCAGTTGCTGGCCGCCGATTATGGTCAGCAGGTTCGTTTGCAGGTTGCCTGGGATGCTGCCATCTGGAGTCAGGTGGATCAGGAAATGACAGACCGAACCCATGGCCGGGTATCTCTTCGCCCCTTAGATGGCTAGAATCCATCGCTCTTTTAGCCTGAAGGGGGAGCCGGAATGCAGATTCTGAGCATCATTCGTATCGTTGGTCTCTTGGTCGCGCTGTTCAGCTCGACCATGTTGCTGCCAGCGATGGTTGCTTTTGGGTATCGCGATGGTGGCGGTGCCGAGTTTGTGAACTCCTTCTTCATCGCCCTCCTGCTCGGTGCCCTGCTCTGGTTCCCCAATCGCCATCAGAAGAAAGACCTCAGATCCAAGGAAGGCTTTTTCATCGTTGTGCTGTTCTGGGTGGTGTTGGGCAGCGTGGGGGCCGTCCCCTTCATCATCAGCGACGTGCCGAACATGTCGGTCTCCGAAGCCTTCTTCGAATCATTCTCCGGCCTGACGACCACGGGAGCAACAGTGCTGACCGGGCTGGACAGCCTGCCGAAGGCCTTCCTCTTCTATCGCCAGCTGCTGCAATGGCTGGGAGGCATGGGGATCATCGTGCTGGCGGTGGCCGTTTTGCCCTTGCTCGGCATCGGGGGCATGCAGCTCTATCGCGCCGAGATCCCGGGGCCGGTCAAGGACAACAAGGTGACCCCGCGCATCGCCGAGACGGCCAAGGCGCTCTGGTTCATCTACCTGTTGCTGACCACCCTCTGTGCCCTGGCCTACTGGATGGCGGGGATGACGCTGTTCGATGCCATCTGCCACTCCTTCTCCACCTTGTCGGTGGGCGGTTTCTCGACTCACGATGCCAGCATAGGTTTCTTCAACAGCCCGGCCATCAACCTGATCACTGTGCTGTTCCTGCTGCTGGCCAGCGTCAACTTCGCCCTGCATTTCATGGTGTTCGCCCACAAGCCAGTGCGATTGAGCAGCTATCTGCGGGACTCCGAATTGAAGGTGTTCCTGGCCATCCAGGGCGTGCTGGTGCTGATCTGCTTCGTCTCCCTGCTGTTCCACGGCCACTACGCCACCTGGCAGGAGGCGCTCAACCACGGCCTGTTCCAGGCGGTCTCCCTTGGCACGACCACGGGCTACAGCACGACCAGCTACGCCGACTGGCCCTCCTTCCTGCCCATGTTGCTGATGTTCTCGGCCTTTATTGGCTGCTGTGCCGGCAGCACCGGGGGCGGCATCAAGGTGATGCGCTTCATGATCCTGTTCCTGCAGGGGATGCGCGAGCTCAAGCGGCTGGTGCACCCGCGGGCCATCTATACCCTGAAGCTGGGGCGGCGCGCGGTGCCGGAGCGGATCGTCGAGGCGGTGTGGGGCTACTTCGCCACCTACATCATCCTGTTCTTCATCTTCATGCTGTTGTTGCTGATGACAGGGTTGAACGAGGTGACCGCGTTCACGGCAGTAGCGGCCGCCTTCACCAACGTGGGACCCGGGTTAGGTGAGGTATCCAGCAACTTTGGCAACATCTCGGCGACGGCACAGTGGATCCTGGTGGTCGCTATGCTGTTTGGCCGATTGGAAATCTTCACACTTCTGGTACTGTTTACTCCTGCATTCTGGCGTAGTTGAGGTTGGTATGGACAAGATTTTGGTGCTTTATTCTTCTCGGGACGGGCAAACGCGGAAAATTGTGGATGTCATGCTGGAGGAGATATCAGGATGCGAAGTGGTGATGCAGGATCTACACACCCTGCCGATGTGCAATCTCAGCAAGTATGCCAAGGTATTGATCGGTGCCTCTATCCGCTATGGCAACTTTCACCCCAGCCTGCTCAGCTTTATTCATGCTCACCATGAACAACTGGAAGTGGCCAACGCCGCCTTCTTCTGTGTCAACCTGACGGCGCGCAAGCCCGAGAAGCAGACACCGCAGACCAATGCCTATATGAAGAAGTTTCTGCGTCTCTCGCCGTGGAAGCCGAAGACCCTGGGGGTGTTTGCCGGTGCGCTGCGATATTCTCGCTACAACTGGTGGCAGACTCGCATCATCCAGCTGATCATGATGATCACCGGTGGCAGTACGGATACCAGCCAGGACATCGAATTCACCGACTGGGAAAAGGTACGTGCCTTTGCCCGGGAGTTTTGGTCAAAAAGGTAGCAAATCCGCATCCTTTCTCGTTGACGCCCCGCTTATGCGGGGCGTTTTGTTTGATAAATAGGCGCTTGGGTCGCTAAACAGTAAAAAAGTGTCATTTTTTGTAGTTTCGCGCTTGCCATCCCGGCGCGGCTCCCTATAATGCGCCCCTACCAGCACGGCGGAACACGCCAAACTGATGAGCTAGCTTCCTTGTGAAGCAGGCGCCGAAAGAAAAGCGAAAACAACCGCTTGACTTTCGAAGTGAGGAGCGTAAGATGCGCCTCCTCAACGCGATAAGCGTGACGCTCTTTAACAATTTGAATC
>NZ_JBGLRL010000019.1:0-82235 GCF_041402505.1 Aeromonas sp. S2(2024) | reverse complement strand
CTTCGCTTCTGCCAGTGGTCGGCCGACCGGCCGCCACTGCTCGAGCAGCAAGATACACAGCCAGCCATAGCCGGCTACCACCAGATAGAGGCCGCAACGCATGGCGGCCGCCAGCCACACATCCTTGCCGGTGGCGCTGTCCTCGATGGCCGGGCCAAACAGGATAAGCGCCGTGATCCAGGCGTTGCTCCAGAATGACGGCGGGAAGCGCCCCGCCACCAGTCGCACCAGACGCCGTGCCAGCCAGAGAGTCATCAGGGTCAGCATCAGCACCAGCATCAGCAGCGAGGGCCAGAGGCTGAGTCCCATCCAGAGTGCGAACGCCAGCAGGGCGCCCGCCAGGGTCGAGAGCACCAGCTCCTGGCCCGCCTGTTTGGCGTTGAGGGAGGTGCTCTGCTGGGCCAGCGTCACCGTCTTCATTACCGCCGGAATGTAGAACGCCGGATTGCCAAGCGCCAGCAGCCACACCGGCATCACGATGGCGACGGCGCGCAGCGCCAGCCGCTCGGGGTGTTCGGGGAGGGGCGGTGTCGCTCTGGCGGCCACGCCGATCACCGGCTGAGGGGGGAAGAGTGCATGCGCCATGCGGTTGACCAGGGTGCCTATCAGGATCCCAAGCCCCATCATCTGGGCGATGGCAATGGCAAGGGACTGCTCGATGAGACCGGCCACCGGGATCACCGTGATGGCCATGATGAGCAACATGGCGGCGGCCCCCTTGCCAGCCATCGCCTGCTGCATCAGCAGGTAGAGCAACAAGCCGACAAGCAGCACGGCCGCCAGGGCATAGTGGGTCAGCAGCGGAACCAGCAGCACCCCGGAGGCCATGATCCCCAGCAGCAGGATCCCCCCCGCTAGCCCCTTCTTCAGGCCGAGCGGCTCCCCGGGTCGGCACAGCACCACCCAGGCCATGATGACGCCGAGGTGGGGCATCGGCAGGGCCAATCCGTAACAGAGCCCCGTTGCGAGTCCGATGCCCGTGCCAATGCGCAGTACAGCCCTGTCGGCGTTATGCATGTGGCGCCTCAATAGAGGAAGGAGAAGAGGCTCATCAGCCGGATATAGAGTGCCCCCAGGAGGTGCATCACCCCGCTCTCGCCGGTGTAGACCAGCACATCAACCTGGCCGCCGACCCGCAGCGCCTCGACCGGCGGAAAGTCGTCGCCCTGGAAGGCAATCTTGACCGGGAAACGCTGGGCCTGGCGTAGCCAGTCCCGGTTGTTGTCGACCGTGGGCAGGGCTCCGGCTGGCTGGCTCTTGCCGTCGCCCACCCCGTAGCCGACGCTGCGAACTTCGCCCTTGAACAGGCGTCCGGGCAGGCTGTCGAGCAGGATGGCGACCTTGTCCCCTGGCCGAATGTTGCCGAGGTTGTTCTCCGTCAGATCGGCCGATACCCAGACGTCGTGGATGGCGATCAGGGTCATGGCCGGTGCGCCTGCCCCGATGAACTGGCCTGCATCTGTGCTCAAGTCGGTGATGAGCCCCCGACCCGGCGCCACCACGCGGGTGTTCTGGCGATCCAGCTCGGCCTTGTGGACCGCCGAGCGGGCGCTGAGCAGCTGGGAGTTGTCATCGCCGCTCACTCCGGCGGCCTCGATGGCGCGGCGCACGTCGGCTTCTGCTGCCGCCACCTGGCTTTTGGCTGTCTCGCGGCTGGCCTGGGCCACCTCGAGGCGACGCACCGAGATGGCGCCCGGATCATCGCGATAGAGCCGCTCCTGGCGCTCCGCATCCTTGGCCGCGTTGTCATAGGCGGCGCGCATGGCCATCAGGGAGGCCTCGGCCGCCTTGACCCCTTCGGTGTTCGCCTTGACGCCGCTCAGGACCGTCTGGTAATCGGATCTGGCCTTGGCCAGGGCGATGTCATAGGGTTCGGGGTCGATGTCGAACAGGGGGGATCCTGCTTCCACGTCCTGATTGTCGCGCACATGGACCTTCTGGATCTGGCCGGACACTTGGGCGGCAACGGGGACCACGAAGGCCTGCACCCTGGCCTGGGAGCTGTAGGGGGTCAACCTGTCCGCCAGCAGATACCAGGTGAGCAGGAGGAGGATCGCGGCCAGCAGCCCGAGGGTGGCGCGGCGGCTGGCCTGACCGGGAGAGGCTGTGTCAGTCATGGGCGTTTGCCTTCTGTGTCATGGGGGAGTGGGCTGCGTCGAGCAGGGGGGCCCAGTCGGCGCGCGTGCGCAGTTGAGCCTCCACCTTGGGGGTCACCAGGGGACGTTCGCGCCCCTGTTCCCAACCGCCACCCAGTGCCTTGTAGAGGGTGATGAGGTCGCGCATCCGGGCACCACGGCTGTTGACCAGGCGCTCCTGCTGGTTGAACAGGGCACGCTGGGAGTCGAGTACCCGCTGGAAGTCCGCCATCCCCTCGCGGTACTGGGTGTTGGCGATTTCGAGGGAGCGGCGGGCGGCTTCGCCGGTCTGGGTCAGCAGGGCGATCTCCTCCTGGCCGTTGGCATAGGCCACGGCCGCGTCATCCACCTCGCGGGCCGCCTTGAACACGCTGTCGCGATAGCGTTCGTGAAGCTGCTGGAAGCGGGCGTCCTGCACCAGGATCTGGTTGCCGAGCCGCCCCTGATCCAGCAGGTTCCAGCTCAGCGACGGCCCGACGGCCCAGGAGAAGGTGCCACTTTCCCCGCCGCTGGCATTGACTCCCAGGGTGCCGAGCAGGGTGATGGAGGGGTAGAGCTCGCTCTCGGCCACCCCGATGAGGGCCGACTGAGCGGCCAGCTGACGCTCGGCCACCCGCACGTCAGGACGGCGGCGCAGCAGATCCGCGGGCATCTCGGTGACCAGGGCCAGCTCGCCCTGGGGGATCTTGCCGGTGTTGGTGGTCATCTCGGGCAGGGGCCCCGGGGCGCGGGCGAGCAGGGTGGAGAGGGCGTTCTGGCTTTGGCGCAGGCTGGTCTCGAGCTGGGGAATGCCGGACAGGGTGCCCAGGTACTGGGTCCTGGCTTGCTGCACGTCCAGCTCGGCGCTGTTGCCGCTCTTGAACAGTCGCTCGGTGATCTCCAGGCTGCGCCGCTGGATGCGGGCATTCTCCAGGGCGATCTGGAGCCTGGCCTCCAGGGTACGGATGCTCACATAGAGCTGGGCCACCTGGGCGGCCATCAACACCTGGATGTCGTCATACTGGGCCAGGGTCGAGAAATAGCTGGCATCCGCCGCCTCGACTCCGCGCTGGAACTTGCCCCAGAAGTCGAGTTCCCAGCCGAGGTTGAAGCCGGCGCCGTAGCTGCTGCCCGCGCTGCTGTGGCCGCCTCGGGTCTGACCTGCCTGAAGGAATTCTGCCGTTCCCACCGTCGCCTGGGGGCCGAGCAGGCTCTCGGCGATGCCAAGCTGGGCCTGGGCCTCGAGGATCCGCAGGCCGGCGATCCGCACGTCCGGATTCTTGAGGAAGGCCTCCTCCACCAGGGCGCTCAGCACGGGATCGTGCAAGTTGTCCCACCATCGTCGGTAGTGGGTCACCGTCACCGCCTGCTGACCCTCGCTGGCGCTGTGCCAGTTGGTCATCTCCTCGACACCGGGGGCCTGATAATCGGGCCCGAGCAGAGTACAGGCACCGAGCAGCAGGCAGGTGCCCCCTGCAAACAGGGGGCGAAGGAGAGAAAGTGCGTCGGCCATGGGGTTATTTTTCCGCGTTGGCCAGACCGTCGTTGACCCAGGCCATGAAGATGCGATAGCCGATGGAGAGCAGAGTGGCACCGATGAACATGCCGAGGATGCCATTGGTGGCCATGCCGCCGAGGGCCCCCAGCAGCACTACCGGCATGGGCGCATCGACACCACGCCCCAGCAGCAGCGGCTTGAGCACGTTGTCGGCCATGCCGGCCACGACCAGCAGCACTGAGTAGATGACGTTGAGCAGGGTGCCGTGATCCCCCGCCATCCACATGAAGGCAATGGCCGGTCCCGTGACCAGGATGACGGGGACCTGGGCGATACCCAGGATCAGCGCCAGGACGAAGAAGATGCCGACCGCCGGGATCCCGGCGAGGGACATGATGACGCCAGCCAGCAGGGCCTGGATGAAGGCGACCCCGATGACCCCCATGGCCACGGCCCGGATGGTGCTGGTGCACAGCTTGGTCAGGGCGAGGCCCTTGCGCTCATCGGTGATGCGCATGGCGATGCGCTCGGCGCTGATGGCACCCGGTGCACCCCAGGCCATGATGATGCCAGCCACGATGAAAGAGGCGACGAAGCCCAGCAGGCCGCCCCCCATGCTGGCGAGCATGGTGACAGTCTGCTTGGCCATGTCGCCGAGCTGCGGCTTGTAGCTGATGAGGAGGCTCGGCAGATCCACGGATGCCTTGGTCCATAAGGCGTGCAGCTTGGCACCGATCAGCGGGATGCTGGCGATGTCGGCGGAAGGCGCCGGAATCACTAGAGTGTTGTTGTTCACCTTGTCTATCAGGGCGCTGACGCTGTCTCCCAGGGAGCCGAGCATGGCAACGGTGGGGGCCACGATGAGCAGGATGCCCAGCAGGACCAGCAGGGTGGACGACTGGCCCTGTTTTCCCCCGAGTCGGGCGGCAAAGCGCTGATGGAGGGGGTAAAGGGTGACCGCCAGGATCAGGGCCCACAGCATCATGTTCATGAAGGGGGAGAACACGGTGAAGCAGAATGAGCCTAGCGCCAGAATAAGGCCAAATTTGATGAACATGTCCAGGAATCTGGCAACCAATCTTTTTTCGACGAGGGACAGATCGTTATTTTCCATGCTGATATGACTCCAGAGAGGGATGGATGCATGACCCCGCTGACCCTGTGTGAACTCAAGGTCGGCATTCTGGTCGATGGACAATTAATAAGTTTGTTTTCAATGGTTGAGGCATACATCGAGCGCACCTGCACGTTATGTATGGCACAGGTGTTCAAGGCTTAAAAAATATTTATCTGCTTGATATGTCGTTGATTGGAAGGCCTGCATTGAGCAGGGCCGAGAATAATGAATGGCCCGATCACGCACAAGTGAACAGTGGTGCCCGGTTTAGCCTGGGTTCAGAAAATCACGACAATCCTCTTTCATGGAACAGGACATCGCATGCAGGGTCTCGAATAAACCTCGCGGTTCACGGGGCGTCGCGCTCCCGTCCGAGGCGATGTGCCCATCTCTGTTGGCCGATGCCGCCCGACATGGCAGTTGGTGTTCCCGGGAGTGACGCTTTATTCTATTGGCTCCTGCGCTGCGGCGATCCAACCCGGGATGAACACCATGCACCTCTCTCTCTCCTGCCCCGTGACTCGTCTTCCCCGTGTGGCCTGGCTGGCGGCGCTGCTGCTGGCTGGTTGCGGCCCCGACAAGCCTGTCAACCAGGTACCGACTACAGAATCCATTGCCCAGCAGGAGGCGGGGGCGCCAACTTCTGTAGTGCAGGCCAATGCCCGCCAATATCGCGATGCCCCGGCGCTGGCGCTGGTCTTCTCCGGCCCCTTGGTGCCCAAGGCAAACTGGCAGAGTTGGCTAGGGGTCAGTGAAGGGGGCAAGCAGATGCAGGGGGAGTGGATCCTCGCCGACGATGGTCGCACCCTCTATTTCCCGAACGTTCAGCCCGACAAGAGCTATGAGGTGAGCCTCAAGGCGGGGCTGGGCCCATCCCCCCAGGGCTGGACCCTCAAGACCCGGCCGCTGGAGGCGGGAGCCTCTTTTACCGCCAGTGGCATGGTATTGCCGCTGCGCGACGAGCTGCGCCTGCCCATCAGCGCGGTCAACGTGGACGAGGTCAATATCGACTTCTTCCGGGTCGATGCGGAATACCTACCCCGTTTCCTGGCCGAGTATCGCCCCGGTGCTGGCATGGGCAACTGGGAGCTTGAACAGATCACCAAGCGGGCCAAGCGGGTGTTCAGCGGCCGCTATGCGCTGGAGCTTGATGCCAACCGGCGCGAGACCCGCCTCATCAATGTGAAGGAGCCGCAGCTGGCGGAGGCCGGCGTCTACTTTGCGGTGATGTCGCCCCTTGGCAACTACGACTGGCGCAAGGAGACCACCTATTTTGCGGTGAGCGACATGGGGCTCAGTGCCCGCCGCTACCGCGATCAGCTGGAGGTGTTCGTGAGCTCCCTGGCCAGCGCCGACCCGCTCAAGGATGTGCAGCTCTCCCTGCTCGACGAGAAGGGCAACCGGCTGCAGGTGCAAACCACCGACCCCCAAGGTCATCGTCGCTTCGATCAGGTACAGGGGGCTCGCTTGCTGCTGGCCGAACAGGGCAATCATCTGGCGGTGCTGCGCCTCGATGGGGCGGCGTTCGATCTCTCTACCTTCGATCTCGGCACCCAGCCCTGGCAGGCCCAGCAGCTTTATCTCTTTAGCGGGCGCGATCTCTATCGCCCCGGCGAGCGGCTCGACAGCGAGATCCTGCTCAAGGGGCAGGATGGCCAGCTGCTGCCGGGCATGGCGGTAGAGCTGGAGGTGAAGCAGCCGGACGGCCAACTGCTCGAACAGAAACGGCTGTTGCCGGACAATTTGGGCGCCGCCCATTACGGCTTGCGTCTGCCGATTGATGCGCCGCTCGGGCGCTGGACCATCAACCTCAAGACCGCCGCTGGTAGTCGCTTCGAGTGGCCTTTTCTGGTGGAGGAATTTTTGCCGGAACGGTTGAAACTGCAGCTTGGCAAGGGGCCGGATGGGGAAGTGACGAGTCTGGACGCCGCCCTCAGCCTGCCACTGCAGGGTGACTATCTCTACGGCGCGCCGGCCAGTGCCACCAAGGCCAAGGCGGAGGTAAAGATCAGCCGCGCCACCATGCCTTTTACTCAGTGGCAGGAGTTCACTCTGGGTGACGTACTGCTTGCCGAGCAGGGCAAGGATCTCGAGCCTCTCAATCTCATCCTAAATGCGCAGGGGCAGGGGACTTTTTCGCTTGCTGATGAACTCGATGGGGTGCGCGCCCTCGGGCCGCTGGAGGTGGCCTATCGGGTGTCGCTCGCCGAGCCCGGTGGCCGCGCCGTCAATCGCAGCCGCACCCAGTATGGCTGGCCCGCGGGCAGCCAGTGGCCGGCGCTCAAGGCCGATTTTGTGGCTGATCGGGTAGAGGGGGGCAAGCCGCTCCCCTTCCAGATCCTCAACCTCGATGAGCAAGGCCAGCCGGTGGCGGGGGCGGTGAAGGTGCGCCTTATCAACGAATACCGCGACTACTACTGGCATTACGCCGATGGCGAGGGGTGGAAGTACGAGTTCAACAGCCAGCCCTATCTGGAGCAGGAGCAGACCCTGCAGCTGGATGGCAAGGGGCCGACCCTGCTCACGCTGCAACTGGCGGCGGGCTGGTATCGGTTGGAGGTGGAGAACAGTCAGGGCCATCAATCCAGCCTGCGGGTGGAGATAGGCAGTTACGCCTGGGGCGGCGGTGGCGAGCAGGCGCGGCCTGACAAGATTGCCATCACCCTCGACAAGCGCGCCTATCTGGCGGGCGACAAGGCCAAAGTGACGCTGGTGGCCCCTCGACCCGGCAAGGGCTTGCTGCTGGTGGAAGATGGCGACGGCCTGCGCTGGTGGCAGCGTATCGAGCTCAAGGGGGCCGGCGGCGATGCCAAGGATGCCCGCGGCGAGTTCGAGATCCCGGTCAGCCCCGAGTGGCAGCGTCATGATCTGCATATCTCGGCCCAGATCGCCGCGCCAGACAGTGACTCAAAGCCGGTGAGCCAAAAGAGTGTGCAGAGCCTGCGCTCGGTCGGACTGGTGCCGCTCACCCTGGACCGGGAAGCGCGCCGTCTGCCGCTCACCCTGAGCGCGCCTGATAAGGCGGTGCCGCTTACCCGACTGGAAGTGACCGCCACCTCCACCCCCAACAGTCAGGGCCGCGTGGTGCTGGCGGCGGTCGATCGGGGCGTGCTCAACATCAGCGACTACCAGCCCCTCGACCCGTTCGAGATCTTCTTTGGTCGCAAGCGCTTCGCTCAAGATTTGTTCGACAACTATGGTCAGGTGATCCCGCCGCAGGATGGCAAGCTGGCCCGCCTCAACTATGGGGGCGATCGGGCGCCGCTGAAAAAGGGCGGCGCGCTGGAGAGTCGGGTCGAAATAGCAGCGCTCTGGAGCGGCGAGGTGAGTTTTGATGAGAGCGGCAAGGCGGTGATCCCGCTCGATCTGCCCAACTTCAACGGCGAGCTGGCGCTGATGGCGCTGGCCTGGAATGAACAGCAAGTGGGTGAGGCAGAGCGCGCCGTCAAGGTGGTGGCGCCCCTGGTGGCCGAGATCGGCTGGCCGCGCTTTGGCGCCAGAGGGGATGAGACCCGGGCGCTGGTGCAACTGCGCAACATGAGCGGCGAGGATCAGACCCTCTCCCTTGCCTGGACCCTCAATGGCGGGCTCAAGGCAAACGGCGAGCTGCCCCGCACCCTTTCCCTTAAAAATGGCGAGGAGCAGTGGTTGACCCTGCCGCTCACCGTGACCGGGGCAAGCGGCGTGGCAAGCCTGCAGTTGGCGGCCAGCGGCAAGGATTTTGCGATAAGTCGCGACTGGTCTCTGCCGCTGCGCTCCCCCTGGCCTGCCCAGACTCGCCAACGCTACCAGATGCTGGCCCCCGGCCAGCAGATGAGCTTTGCGCCAGCTGAGCTGGCCGGACTGGATCGTGCCAACCTGCAGGGGCTGCTCAGCCTCTCCGGCACTCCCCCCTGGGATCCGTCAGCCCAGTGGCAGGCGCTGGCTGACTACCCCTACGCTTGTCTGGAGCAGACCCTGTCCCGTGCCTGGCCTTACTTGCTGACCACGGCGGATGAGCGGGCCGCTTGGCGCAAACCCGCAGAGGGCAAGAAAGCGGCGAGCGAGGCGGATGTGCAGCGCGCCCTGCTGCAGCGGCTGCAGCGGTTGCAACTGCCAAGCGGTGGCTTTGGTCTGTGGGATGGTCGCTCCGACGAGGAGCAGTGGCTCACCGCTTATGCCGCTGACTACCTGCTGGCGCGCAAGGAGGCGGGCGACGCTGTGCCGGAGGCAATGCTCAATCAGGCGCTGAACCGGCTGCAAAGCTATCTCACCGACAGCCAGTACGGCGAGCGCTGGAGCAGTGCCCCCGAGCACAGCCGGCTGGCCTATCAGGCCTACAGCGCCTATGTGCTGGCCTGGGTGGGCAAGGCGCCGCTCGCTACCTTGCGTCTTGTCTGGGAGCAGCAGGCCGATCACGCCCGCTCAGGTTTGCCGCTGCTCCACCTCTCCCTGGCGCTCTCGGCCATGGGGGATGAGCAGAACGCCGCCAAGGCCCTCAGTCGGGCATTGGCGACCGAGCGTGGTGACGACTATCTGGGGGATTATGGCTCACCGCTGCGCGATCAGGCCCTCGAGCTTTCGTTGTTGCGCCAGCACAAGCTGGCTGCGGATCGCTGGCCGGCCCTCAGTGCCAAGGTGGCTGATACCCTGGCCCATCGTCAGTGGCTCAGCACCCAGGAGCGGCTCGCCCTGTTGCGACTCGCCCGCTTCGATCCGGCCGCCGACTGGCAGGCCAAGGTGGCTTCCTCTCTTGGCAGTGGATCCCTGAGCGGTTCGGCCCCGCTGCAGCAGGGCGCCCCGGAGGCACTGGCCGCGAGCACCGTCACCAACGAGGGCAAGGGCTCCCTCTATGTGCAGCGCACTCTGGTCGGTTATCCCGAACAGGCACCGGCACGGATCAGCAAGGGGATGAGCGTGACCCGCAGCTGGTTCAACAGCGATGGTCAGCGTTTTGATCCCGCCAAGGTGAAGGTGGGCGATCTGGTGGTGGTGCGGCTCAACGTCAGCAGTGAATCGGCGGTGCCCGATGCCCTGCTGGTGGAGATGGTGCCGGCCGGCTTCGAGCTGGAGAACCCGGCCCTTGGCAACAGCATCAAGCTGGAAGAGCTCTCCATCGAGGGGAAACCTGCGTGGCAGAGCGAGTGGAACGACTATCTCAAGCATCAGGAGTTTCGCGACGACCGCTACACGGCGGCGCTGGATCTGAGCGAGGGGAGCAACCAGCAACTGGTCTACCTGATGCGGGCTGTGACGCCGGGTCGCTATCAGGTGCCGCCGACCCAGGTGGAGGATATGTACCGGCCCGAGCTGCGTGCCGTGGGTGAGGATATCCACGAGGTGCGTATCTCTGAGTAACAAACCCTCCCTTGAGCGGGTTTGCCCGCTCACTTTCTGGCAGCGTGGCTGGCTGAAATTAGGTCGCAGTGGCCGCGCTGGCTGGCGCTGGCTTGGCCGTCTGCCACGCTGGCTGCGCTTCTCGGTGCTGGGGGCTGCCGCCCTGTTTCTGTCGCTGCTGGTGCTGGATCGGATTTTCCCGCCGCCACCGCTCGACCCCGCCTACGCGCGGGTGGTGCTCGACATCAAGGGGAGGCCGCTGCGCGCCTTTGCCGACACCAGCGGCGTGTGGCGCTACCCCGTGACCCTGGAGCAGGTATCCCCCCGCTATATAGAGGCGTTGCTGGGCTACGAGGATCGCCATTTCTGGCGCCATCCCGGGGTCAACCCTGTGGCCATGGTGCGCGGGGTCTGGCAGTGGCTGCGTTACGGGCGCGCCGTCTCGGGGGGCTCGACCCTCACCATGCAGGTGGCGCGCCTCATCGAACCCTACCACAGGAGCGTGCTCGGCAAGCTGCGCCAGATGGCGCGGGCGCTGCAACTGGAGTGGCATTACGACAAGCGCACCCTGCTCACCGTTTACCTCAACAGGGCCCCTTTTGGCGGCAATCTGGAGGGGGTGCAGGCGGCGAGTTTCGCCTATCTCGGCAAGAGCGCGGCCAAGCTGACCCATGCCGAGGCGGCGCTGCTGGCGGTGCTGCCCCAGGCCCCCAGCCGTTACCGGCCGGACAGGCATCCCGAGCGAGCCCGCGCCGCCCGCGACAAGGTGATGCAGCGGCTGGTGGCGCAGGGAGTCTGGCCCGAGGTGGTGTGGCAGGAGGGGCGTATCGAGCCTGTGCTGGCCCGCGGTCACTTCACGCCGATGGAGGCGCCGTTGTTTGCCCGTCTCGCCGCCGACAATCAGACAAGGGCGCTGGTGCACACCACCATCGACGGCGATCTGCAGCGCTGGCTGGAGGGGCGGGTGGCAAGCTATATCCGCCGTTTCCCCGAGCAGACCTCCGCCGCCCTGCTGCTGGTAGACAACAAAACCATGGCGGTGCGCGCCTATGTGGGCAGCGCCGAGTATGGCAATTTGCGCCGCCACGGTTACCTCGACATGGTGCAGGCGATCCGCTCTCCCGGCTCCACCCTCAAGCCTTTTATCTACGGTCTGGCCATGGACGAGGGGCTGGTGCACTCGGCCTCCCTGCTCTCCGATGCGCCAAGGCTGGGCTCTGAGTATCGTCCCGCCAACTTTTCTGGCGCCTTTCAGGGGCCGGTGACGCTCGCCCAGGCGCTGCAGCAATCCCTCAACGTGCCGGCGGTACAGGTGCTGGAGGCACTTGGGCCGGACAAGTTGGTCAGCCGCTTAGACAACGCCGGGGTGCGGCTGGCGCTCTCCGACAAACCCAATCCGGCCATCGCGCTGGGGGCGGCGGGGAGCCGGCTCGAGCAGCTGGTGGCGCTCTACAGCGCGCTAACCCGGCAGGGGCAGGTAGCGATGCCGGTCTGGCTGGCGGGGCAGCAGGCGGTGCCCCGCCCCTTGCTGAGCCCGGGAGCGGCCTGGATCATCTGGCAAATATTGAGTGTGCAGGGGCGGGCGGATCAGCCCTTCGCCAGCGAGGCAACCGGCCGCGTCAACCGACTGGCCTGGAAGACCGGCACCAGCTACGGCTATCGCGACAGTTGGGCCATGGGGGTCTCCGGTCGCTGGACCATTGGCGTCTGGCTGGGGCGCCCCGACGGCACCCCCATGCCCGGTTTTTACGGCCAGAGTGCGGCTGTGCCGCTGCTGCTCTCGGTCTACTCGCGGCTGGCTGACAACAGCCCCTTGCCGGCACAACCCAACACGGTGAGCGAAGCCGAGATCTGCTGGCCGCTGGGGCGCAAGGCGAGCACGACCCTGCCTGAGGCCTGTCTGCAGCGTCAGAGCGCCTGGTTGCTGGAGGGGCGCGATCCCCCTACCTTGTCAGATCCCATGGACTGGCCCTCGCCGCTGCGCCAAGTGGCGTTGACCGCTGAAGGCAAGCCGACCCTGACCCGTTGCCAGGATGCGGTGCAATCCGGTTTCCGGGCCCTGTGGCCGCTGTCGCTGGAGCCTTGGCGGGGGCCCGGCGAGCGGCGTCAGGCGCTGCTCGCCAGCGGCTGCGCGGGGGAGGGGCGAAGCGCCGAGCTGCAGGCACCCATTCGCATCCTGGCCCTGGGGGAGGGCAATCTTATCCGCAGCCAGCGCTACCGCCTGCAGCCCAGAGTGCTGGGGGGCGTGGGCAAGCCGGCCTGGTTTCTCAACGGCCAACGGCTGCGTTGGGACGGGGATCAGGTGCTGAGCGAGGCGGGGCGCTACCAGCTGGTGGTGGTGGACGAGGCGGGCAATAGCGATCGCATCGAATTTCGGTTGGAGAACCCCTCCTGAGAGAGGCGAGTCAAAGGGGCTACCCGTTCAGGGCGACAATATTTTGACGGCAGCCTCTGTGCCTAAGCTGGCTCAGGGCTTGACCTGCCCCAGCCGGGTGAAGAAGTGCTGACTCTTGCGCTGGTGGAAGTGGCTCTTCTTGATGGGATGGAAGACAAGAGTGCTGTCGGGACGACTCTCCTTGAGCCTGTGGATCATCGCCATGGCGGGCAATGAGCAGCTGACCAGGGTGGTGAGTGGCAGGCTGCGGGTCTCCGGGCCCAGCAGCTGGTTGAGCCCCTGCTGCGCCTGCTCGAAGCGGGCCAGTATCACAGGGTCGGCGTAGCCGCTGCCAAGCATGGCGAGCAGGGCATCCAGAGCCTGGTGGAAGGCTGCCAGCTGCTGGCGAAAACCACTGCGCCCGCGCAGGGCAATCAGCTCCGCAAAGGATATCTCGGCGAGGTGAGTGGGCACTTGCAGCGGGATCTCGAGGTGGAAGCAGTCCTGGCCTCCCCTGTTGTGGTAGCGGGATTCGAGCAGGTGAAGCAGCCGGTCCAGATAGTCGTGATCCGTGATGAGGGCCCCCTCATTTGCGAGCGCCCACTCACGGGCGAGGCGCATGGAGAGCAGGTTGGCAAAGCGCCGCGCCATTCTTATCCCCCCATCATCCTGCGTCGCAAAGCCCTGGGTCAGGCAAAAACCGTGCAGCCGCTCCAGACCTGGCTGGGCGGGGCAGAAGCAGTCGTGGTTGGCACGCTGGCGCCAGCGCGTGATCAGCGCCTTGTTGCCAAACACCTTGTGACGGACGAAGTCGGGGGCGACAAGGCCGGTGATCTGGCTCTCGACCTGGGGCGTGATGGCGGCAAAGAAGGCGGGCTCGGGCGGCTCGGCCAGCAGGTCGCTCTGCTGGCGCAGGGTCTCGAGCAGGGCGGTGAGGCCGCTCTTCTCGCTGACGGTGAAGACGAAGGCGAGCCGCTCCAGATAGATAAGAGCAAACTTGAGCCAGAGTTCATCCCGTACTTCCATGCCGGGGTAGTAGATGTGGGTCTTCATCGGATCGTCAGGGTTCAAGCCGGTGGCCAAGGCGCAGGCTCGGGAATATACGCAAGATTGCCGCCTTGCGGCAAACATTGCGTGGGAAAATATGCCGTCGCCTGGCCAGTAGGCGCTGGCGCCAAACTTCTGATATAATTCGCGCCCTTAAATCAAGGCCACCCGAGTCAATACCATGAAGTTCATTATCAAGCTGTTCCCCGAAATCACCATCAAGAGCAAGTCAGTGCGTCAGCGTTTCACCAAGATGCTGCAAGGCAACATTCGCAACGTGTTGCGCCGCTTTGACGAAGACGCCCGCGTGCGGATGGATTGGGACAAGCTGGTAGTGAGCTCCCGCAACGATCAGTTCCACGCCCGGTATCTCGAGACCCTGGCCTGTATCCCGGGTATCCAGTACTTCCTCGAAGTGAAGCTGAGCAACTTTACCGATCTGCACGACATCTTCGAGCAGACCCGCGCCGTCTGGGGCGATCGCCTGAAAGGCAAGACCTTCTGCGTGCGCGCCCGTCGCGTCGGCAAGCACGACTTCAGCTCCCTGGAGCTGGAGCGCTATGTGGGTGGCGGCCTCAATCAGCACTGTGAAACCGCCGGTGTGCGCCTTAAAAAACCTGACATCCAGGTCAACCTGGAAGTGGAAAACGACGAGCTCTACATCATCAGTGCGGTGCACCACGGCATGGGAGGCTTCCCCATGGCGACCCAGGAGGACGTGCTGAGCCTGCTCTCCGGCGGCTTCGACTCCGGCGTGGCCTCCTACCAGTTCATCAAGCGCGGCTGCCGTGTGCACTACTGCTTCTTCAACCTGGGGGGCGCCGCCCACGAGATCGGTGTCAAGCAGGTCGCCTATTACCTGTGGAACAAGTTCGGTGCCTCCCACAAGGTGCGTTTCACCGCCATCGACTTCGAGCCCGTGGTGGCCGAGATCCTCGAGAAGATCGACAACGGTCAGATGGGGGTGGTGCTCAAGCGGATGATGATGCGTGCCGCCGGCCAGGTGGCGGACACCTTCCAGATCCCGGCCCTGGTGACCGGCGAGTGCGTAGGCCAGGTTTCCAGCCAGACCCTCACCAACCTGAATGTCATCGATCGGGTGACCGACAAGGTGATCCTGCGCCCCCTCATCACCTGGGACAAGCCGGACATCATCAGCGAAGCCCGTCGCATCGGCACCCTGGAGTTCGCCGAAACCATGCCGGAGTATTGCGGCGTGATTTCCAAGAAGCCGACCGTGAAGGCCGAGCTCTCCCGCATCGAGGCGGAAGAGGCCAACTTCGACTTCGCCATTCTGGACAAGGTGGTGGCCGAGGCCCGTTACCTCGATATCCGCCGCATCGGTGAGGAGACCGCCGCCGAGGTGCAGGAGGTGGAGACCACGGCCGCGACCGGTGATGACGAGGTGATCCTGGATATCCGCTCCGTGGAGGAGCACGACGAGAAGCCGCTGGTGGTGGAAGGGCGCGAGGTGCTGCACATCCCCTTCTTCAAGCTGGCCACCGCCTTTGGCGATCTGCCGCAAGAGAAGACCTACCTGCTCTACTGCGATCGCGGCGTGATGAGCAAGTTGCAGGCGCTTTACCTCAAGGAGAAGGGCTTTGCCAACGTCAAGGTCTATCGTCCCTGAGCGGTCGACCCCTCGCCCATAAAAAATCCGGCCAAGGCGCCGGATTTTTTATTTCACTTCCATGGATGCAGAGGGTCAGGGACAGGGAACCGGGGTAAAGGTCTCCTGGCCCTGGCAGCGCCAGCCCATCTCCGCCTGACGCATCTGCCACAGGTTGTTGCTGCGAAACAGGGTCAGGATATAGAGCATGTCGTTCCTCTGGCCATCGAGGGCCACCGAGAGCACCAGATCGTTGTCCAGCTGCTGGGCATGGATACGGGTAGGCACGTCTTCATGGCCGACGAAACGGCGAGCCACCTCACGATAGTCGTTGACCCAGCTTTGCTGGCTGCTGCTCGCCTGACGGATCTGCTGGTTGAACTGCTGCACCGGGGTGGATGCCAGACGCCCGAACAGGGTCTGTGCCCCCGCATGAGCCGCCGCGACCGTCATCAGAACAAGCGTGGTAATGAGCCCAAGTTTTTGCATGAGAGAATGCATTGAGAGAGTCCGGATTGAAACGACTCCTGTATGACAACAGAAAAGCGGACTTGGTTCAATCTCGCCCAGGTCAGGGTGGGCGCTGGCCCACCCTGACCGGTTCAGTTGCGCTGCAGCGAGAAGGTGGGAAGGGAGAGATGCCAGTAGATGGCCGCCACGCGCAGGCCGAATACCCCCAGCATGCTGATGAGCATGGCGCTCACCCTCTCCACCCCGACCTCCAGTGACAGGGTATAGAGGATGCCCCCGAGGATGCAGGCGGTGGCGTAGATCTCCTTTTGCAGCACCATGGGCACCTCCCGGGCCAGGACGTCCCGGATCATGCCACCCGCCACCCCTGTCATGGTCCCCATAAGGACGGCAATCAGCCCGGAGGTGCCAAAATTGAGCGCCTTCTGGGCACCTATGACCGTAAAGAGCGCCAGCCCGAAGGCATCGGCCACCGGCAACACATACCAGGGCATGCGGCGGGGCAACTTGACCATCCACATGCCGATGAGGGCCGTGGCGATCACTACCCAGATATAGAGGGTGTCGCGTACCCAGAAGACCGGAGTGGCCCCCAGGATCATGTCGCGGATGGTGCCGCCGCCGATGGCAGTGACCGCGGCCAGCACCATGACACCGAAACCATCCATCCTGAGCCGCCCGGCCACCAATACCCCCGAAAACGCGAATACCGCAGTACCAAACATGTCGCTGATGTAAACAATCTGCTCAACCAGTGTCTGCATGGAGAACAACTCACGTCCAATAGATGATGGGGCGGCGATTTTAGGGGCAAGCCGTGGGGATGAACAATGGAGGAGTGCAAAAGTGAGAGCCAGCGCCGGTTTCTGAATAAGGGGTTGAGGTAGGCAAGTGGGCAGCATCAGGCCGCAATACGGCCATGGTGGGATTCAGTACAGATTTATCCCCCTTGAGGCGAAAAATGTTCTAAAGCATCGGGCTGTGGTGCCGTTACTAAAGGGGAAGCAAATGGAAGGGTGTCAGGAAGTCCAACTTTTTGCAGTGCTGCGGATCTGGTCATCACCACGTTGAATCAGGTCTGCCTCAGTTGCCGGCAGCGGATTGGCCCTGCGGACTGAAGAGGGATCTCAATCGCCGTGCGCCCTGGGATCCGCAGTTTTAGACTTATCAGGAGAATTCATTATGTCCATGTACATCAACACCAACGTCTCGTCCCTCAACGCCCAGCGCAACCTGATGAACTCCGGCAAGTCGCTGGATACCTCCTACACCCGCCTCGCTTCAGGCCTGCGTATCAACAGCGCCAAGGATGATGCGGCCGGCCTGCAGATCTCCAACCGGATGACTGCACAGATCAACGGCCTGGATCAGGGCAACCGCAACGCCAATGACGGCATCTCCATGGCCCAGACCGCGGAAGGAGCCATGGAGGAAGTGTCCGGTATGCTGCAGCGTATCCGTACCCTGGCTCAGCAATCCGCCAACGGCACCAACTCAGCTGATGACCGTGCAGCCTTGGGAAAAGAAGTGGGACAGCTGAAGACTGAAATCGATCGTATTTCCAAGGACACTACTTTTGCTGGTACCAAGCTGTTTGATGGTACAGCCACCAATACGTTTAGTTTCCAAGTGGGACCTGATGGTAACAGTCAAACCATTAGCTTCGATCTGTCTAAGATCGAAGTAACCTCTCTTAAAGCCACTGCTACTCTTGCTGTCGATGATGTTGCTAAATCTCAGCAAACCATGAAGGATGTCGATGAGATGCTGAAGGTGGTCGATGGCAAGCGCGCCGAACTGGGTGCGGTGCAAAACCGGCTGGACTCCACCATTCGCAACCAGGCCAATATCTCGGAAAACGTCAGCGCCGCCCGCTCCCGCATCCGCGATGCGGACTTCGCCACCGAGACCGCCAATATGACCAAGCAGAATATCCTGCAGCAGGCCGCCTCCAGCATCCTGGCCCAGGCCAACCAGCGTCCGCAGTCGGCTCTGTCGCTGCTGGGTCGCTAAGACGGTCCAGGTTAACCTCTGAATAAGGAGCGGCAGATGGCCAATGAATCGATAGTCATGGCTTCTACCTCGATGCTCACTTCCCATGGCGGCCCTAAGGCCGCCATGCCTGTTTCTGTGCCGCCAACATCCGGCGAGGAGCAAGCCGTCGAGCTGGGAAGCGTCGACTCGGCAGACAAGACTCTGAAAGAAGAGCCTTCGAAGGCCACAGCGTCGTCATCCAAGAATAATGATGAAACAGAAAAACAGGCCCAAGAATTGCAAGAGAAGCTGACCAGCTTGGGCAAACTAAAGGGGTGGGCTATCCATTTCAGTCTGGTGCCCGAGTTTGACCGACCGGTAATCCAGGTGATCGATGCCGAGACCAGGCAGGTGATCCGCCAGATCCCGAGCGAGGAGATCCTCCAGATGAACAAGCGGCTACAGGAGATGGGGAAGAATCAGGGCGATGGTCCCGGCCTCTCTGGGCTGCTGTTCGACGGTCAGGTATAGGTTTTTAACGAGATAAGAGGAGCATGTTATGGCGATAACCTCCGCCGGAGCGGGGTCGGGCATCGATCTCGAGAGCGTGATCACGGCGAGCGTGGCCGCCAGGAAGGCGCAGTTGCAGCA
The DNA here is from genome assembly GCF_041402505.1 of Aeromonas sp. S2(2024). Lineage (NCBI taxonomy): Bacteria > Pseudomonadati > Pseudomonadota > Gammaproteobacteria > Aeromonadales > Aeromonadaceae > Aeromonas > Aeromonas sp. S2(2024). Next base: position 64,064 of record NZ_JBGLRL010000019.1, on the reverse strand, counting down.
GCCCATCACCACCAAGCAAAACAGCACCAATATCACCTTGTCTGGCATAGGCCAGCTCAAGTCCTCTCTCACCGCCTTCACCGATATTCTGGACACCTTGAGCAAGCCCGGCGCCTTCAACAAGCGGGCCATCAATATCACCCAGAATAAAGATGACCCTGTGCTGAAGATGGAGAGCAAGAGCGGTGGCTCCAATGGTCAGTACAATATCACCGTCAACAAATTGGCAACCACCAGCCGCCAGGAAGGGATCTTTGACAGCTCGACCGTGCCGCTTGTCACCCAGGATGGCCAACTGACCTTCAAGGCGGGGGAAAAGGAGTTCACGGTTGACGTCAAGGCGGGGGATACCTTGCAAAACATTCGTAAGCGTATCAACAATGATGGCGATAACTTCGGGCTCAGTGCCAATATCGTCAATACCGCCGATGGCAAGGCCAAGCTTGTCATCGACTCGGGCGTGTCGGGGGATGGCAAGGATCTGGTCATCACGGGTAGCACGACCGAACTGCAAGATAAGTTCACGGGCAAAATGGCAGAGACGCAACAGGCGTCCAGCGCCGAGATCCTGGTCGATGGCAATGTGCTCAAGAGCGATACCAATGTCTTCGATGACGTCATTCAGGACCTGAAGCTGACCGTGTTGCGGGTCTCCGACACCGACAGCAATGGCGACCTCAAGTCCAACAAGGTAGATATCACCACCGACAAGACCGCCATCGAAGAGACGGTGCAGAAGTTTATCGATGGCTACAACGCGCTGCAGGAAAAACTGAGCGGCTTGGGCAAGCGCAACAGCATCGTCGGTGGTGTGCGTCAGGATGATGGCGGGGCCCTGGCGGGGGATTCCGTGACCCGGGCCATCAGCAACTTCATGACCAACCTCATTACCAACCCGGGCGGCACCAGCACCACCTATTCCACCATCTTCGAGCTCGGCGTCAAGATGGACAACAAGGGCAAGCTCTCCCTCGACAAGGATAAATTTGGCGAGGCGGTCGACAAGAACTTCGATCAGGTGGCGGCTCTGCTTGGCGGGGATGAGGGGTTGGCGGCGACCCTGACCAAGGGTCTGAAGGAGTACACCAAGTCAGGGGGCATGCTGGCGCAACGGACCGATACCCTCAACTCGGATCTGCGCAGCCTGAGTCAGAAGCAGGCCACTACCAACGAGCAGCTGGTGAAATATGAGGCAGCCTTGCGCGCTCAGTACGGCAGCCTGGATGCACTGCTTGTGAAGATGAACAACTCGGCGTCTGCCCTGACGGCATTACAGATAAAAAATGACTGAGTGTGATATTTCGAGGACCCATGTATGTATCACCGTAATCTGAAAGCATATAAGGCAACCAGCATCGCGGCTGATCTGGCGGTTGCCGACCCCCATCGAGTCATTCAGCTGATGATGCAAGGGCTGCTGGAGTGCCTCGCACAAGCGAAGGGAGCCATAGAGCGCAAGGATATGGAGGCAAAGGCGAGAGCCATCTCCAAGGCGCAGGGATTGGTGCATGGCCTTCAGGATGGGCTGGACATGACGCAGGGGCAGATAGCCGAGGATCTGTTTGCGCTCTATGCCTACATGGATGAGCGCATCTGGGATGCCAGCCTACGGCGTGACGTTCAACCCCTCGACGAGGTCATGACACTGATGGTGACGATCAAATCGGCTTGGGATCAAATTACCGACGCAGATAAGCAGCAGGGTTTCCAGCTAAGGCAAGCGTCAGGGAGTGTGCTGTGAATGAGCTGAACGCTTATGACGATGCGTTGAGCGATAATATCGCGACGCTGCAGCGATTATTGGCGAGCCATCAGTATGAAGAGGCCTTGGCTTGTATGGATGAGCGTCTGGCGATCATCACGGCACTGACGGACTTTTCTCGGCAGCAGAAGATGGCGTCAGCGGAAATGGCTACCTTGGTCAGATGTCAATTGGCAAAAGAGCAGGAGCTGAGGAGTCAGGTTGACGCGTTCAAAAAAGAGATCGCCACTCAGTTGGTTACCCTTAGCAGGGCCAATAAGGCGAAATCTAGCTATCGAGTGAATAGGCAGCCATAGATAGCCAGATAACGCGTCTCTTCGTTTGAAAATGTCACTGCCGTCAATGCTGGATTAATCCCCTTGTTTAGATAATCGGGTGTTCGCTTTCACTTTCCCGATATGAAGTGAACATGAATCGTATACACACTAGGTTTTTATATGCCCTCATTTATTGTCGAGTTCTGGTCAAGCATCTTCGGCATACTGGCGAAAGTGTCGGTATTCACACTGGTAAGAAAACTGTTCCCCTCAGCAATCACCGCTCGATTTGTCGATTTTTGGGTGCTGAGTCACCTTGTCCTTTCCATAGTGGCGGTAGTGGTCGCCGTCTACTCACCCTATCCTGTTATTGGATGCCTTTTTATGGGGTATGGGTTTCTTCGAACCTTTGAGATCGTCGTGTACCAGACGAACGTCTTGCTGTTTGATGAGTATCGGGTAGTCAAGGCGGGCGGTGAATACCGACTGGAGGGCTACCGTCGCATCGTATTGCTGTTGTTGCATAATTACTTCGAAATCATCCTTTGGCTTGCGTGCACATATACGGTGATGGCAGCTGATTTCGAACATAAATGGCAGCCAGGAACGGGAACTGTCTTTGGTGGCATTTATAGCAGTTTTATTACGATGACCTCATTTGGTGATTTCGATTTATTACCAAAAAGCACTATGGCCGCTTCTGTGTTGTTGTTTCACGCGACTGTCGGCCTCTTTATGACACTGCTTAGTCTGGCCAGGTTTATCAGCCTGATACCTGCGCCAAAGACACGTGATCTCATCGAAATGAAACAAATGGGAAGTTCCAACGATAGCCAGTAACTAAGGGTGGGTTCAATAAGGATTTTAGCTCTGCCCTAATACCCATTAGGTGATGATAGCCTGCTATGTAGGCATGCACTTTGCATTTTAATGAAACCTACGTTCTTGAAAGGGGTAGGTGAATCCGAATTATTTTCTTGAGGACACCGTCATGGCCCATACCCTGGTAACCCCCAGATATTACCAAGATTTTCAATGTATTGGCGATAAGTGTGAGGATAATTGCTGCCATGGATGGACGATTTCGATAGACAAGAAGACTTATCGTAATTATGTCAGTCATCCGGATCTGCTGATCCAAAGCACGGCCAAGCAGCATATTGAGAAAGTGAAAAAATCAGACGCTCACTGGGGGACTATTCGCATGGATGAGTCTGGCGCCTGTCCCTTTCTGGATGGTGTCGGATTATGTAATGTGCACAAAAAGATGGGTGCAGAGGCTCTGAGCCACACCTGTAAGACCTACCCCAGGCAACTGCAGCAATTTGGTGTCCAGCACAGGCGAAGCCTGATGCTGTCCTGCCCGGAAGTGAGCAGGCAGGTACTCTTGAATCCAGATGCCATGGTGGTTGATGTCACCCCATTCAAGGGGCAGGTCAGGGGCTCTCCTGTGCCCAGCATCATTGATACACTGCATTCATTGAGTATCGATGTGTTGCTCGCCGATGGTATGGCGATAGAGGATAAGCTATGGCTGATCGGTATGTTGGTACACAGAGATGAAGGCAAGGGCTCAAACCAGGCATTTATCGAACAATTAATTCCCATGATCAATGATGGCCAGTTGAGCGCGGCGTTTTCTCAAATTCCGTTCATTGGTAAAGTGCAGTGGTGGGCCTTGCGTACCCTGACACATCTATTAATACAGAATAAGCCGCGCCGTGGGAGAGCAGTGATGACCCGTTGCCTGAATAAAATCAATCAGGTGTTAGAAGGTGAGTTTTATGAGGATAAGTTACTGCTGATACATCAAAGTTGGCACCAGAAGGTAGTGCCATTTTTGATGGAGCGTCCCCATATTCAACAGAACTATCTGCTTTATCATGTCTACCATAATCAGTTCCCTGCAGGATATGATGCACCGCAAGTAGCTTATCAGGTTCTCATTGCAGACTACTTCTTGCTACGCAGCTATTTATCCTTGATCGCGATGGATGACGAACCGTTCACAGAAAAGGATGTTACAGACCTGTTTTATAGCTACCATACACTTCGCCAACACAATCCCAAGTTCTTGACCGTATTGGCGCAAGGCCTGCAGCAATCAGGGCTGGCCAGCGATATTACACTTTATGCGCTATTAAAGACTGGCAATGATTAATGCAGGGGAAATATCTATCATCTCTATTATGGTAGAATCAGCTCCCCCTTTATCTATGCAGATAGATGTGATTCTGAAAGTTGTTAATCCATTGCACTGTCATTGATTGCCTGGTAATTGATCTGCTTGAGAGGTCAGCGTCGATAGTTTTATCGCCTCACACAGCTGCTCCACCGCATTGAGGGCCCGCGGGGTGAAGCGGTGCAGCTCATCGGGGTTGATGAGAACGAGCCGCTGCTGCTTGACGGCATCCAGCATGGGCCACTGGCGCCAGTGGGCCAGCACGGCGGGATCCCGGCTACCGGCCAGGATGAGCCCGGGGTTGGCCTTGATCACCTGCTCTAGCCCGACCTGGGGGTAGGGGGAGCTGGCATCCGCCATGATATTGCGGCCACCGCAGAGCCTGATGGCGTGGCCCGGCCAGGTGGAGTCGTTGACGCTGGTGAGCGGCGGATACCAGAGCTGATAGAAGACCGAGACCGGTTTGGGCTTGCCGTAGCGCTGTTTCAGGGCATCGAGTCTGGCCAGATAGGCGTCGGCCTGCTGGTCGGCCTTCTGCCGGGTGCCGAGCAGGCGCCCCAGGCTGCGCATCTCGTCGGCCAGGGAGGCAAAGTCGGTGGGCTCCGAGTAGAAGACGGGGATGCCGAGCTTCTCGACGGGGGCCAGCATGCGGGACTGGGCCGAGCGCCAGGCCACCACCAGATCCGGCTTCTGGGCCAGCAGGGCCTCCAGGTTGATGCTGCGATAGTTGGCGACCCGTGGCAGGGGCGCCACCTCGGGGGGGAAATCGGAGGCATCGTCGGTTGCCACTATGCGATCCCCAGCCCCTATGTCGTACAGCAGCTCGGTCAGGTGGGGGGTGAGGCTGATGATGCGCTGCGGGGTGGCCGCGGCACCGGACAGGGGCCAGCCGAGCAGCCACAGCAGCAGGCAGAGGGGGCGAAGGGGGAAGCGGTCAGCCATGGGTCAGTGCCATCAGGGTCAGGATCAGCGAGAGCCCGAGCCAGCCCCAGCCGATCAGCAGCAGGCGATGGAGCAGGCGCCGGGGCAGGGTGGCATCGGGTTCGCTCCCATCGCCCAGCACCGGGAGGCGTACCAGCTGGCCCTGATAGTAGCGGGGACCCCCGAGGCGGCTGCCCGTGCTCTGTGCCAGCAGGCCGAGCAGGGCGCCCATGGCCGGATAGGGCCAGCGCAGGGCAAGGCGCAGCTTGCCCCCAAGCTGGCGTAATCGGGTCAGCGCAAGGGGGAGCGCCAACAGCAGTATGGCGGGGGCACAGAGCCCCTGATAGAGCGCACTGGCGGCGCGGCCGAAGTGGACGAACTCGGCCTGTTTCGGGCTCCAGGCCTGATTCATCAGCTGGGCGAGGCGCCAGAGCAGGGCCCCCTGCACCCCGGCCAGGGCAAAGCCCAGCAGGGGGCCGGCCCACTGCCCCACGAGGCGCAGCACACAGGTCTCGCTCACCGCCTTGTTCAATCCCATCACCGACAGGGCGCCAGTCTCTCGTCTGAGCCAGGGGACGGCCTGCAACCTCGCCACCACCAGCGTCTCCTGGGTTGCCAGGGCGCGGCTCGCCTGGGCGAGCTCCCGCAGAGGGCGTGATTCCAGCATCAGCAGCAGAAACAGCAGGTCGAACAGGGGTTCAGACAGGGAGAGGTTGCGCACCGCCCAGAGGCCGGCGGCGCAGGGCACCCAGACCACCAGCAGGGCCAGCAGCCCCGCCTGACGTTGCTGGCTGGGCGAACCGTCAGGGCGATACACCTTGTGGCCGAGGCGGGTCAGCAGCGGCACGGCAGCGCCGGGCCTGAAACGCGCAGGCCAGGGCAGCACGGCCTCCAGCAGGGCGGCGCCCACCATGATGGCCGCCGTCGTCGAGGCGAGGGCGGCCATCAGGGCATCCCAGGAGGGGGCGTCGATCACAGCTTGCCGAGCAGCGCGATGATCACCTCGGCGGAGTGTTGACCCGCCACCTCGATGAAGGTATCGAAGGATTCCACCTGCTCCTTGCCGGCGATGTCGGACATGGCGCGTACCACCAGATAGGGCACCTTGAACATGTGGCATACCTGGCCGATGGCGGCCCCTTCCATCTCGACTGCCAGCATCTGCGGGAAGTCGGCGCGGGCCTTGGCGATGGCGTCCGGCTTGCACATGAACTGATCGCCGGTGCAGATGAGGCCGACCTTGGTCTGGTGCTTGCCTTGCTCGGCGATGCAGGTCTGGGCCAGGGCGATGAGCTTGTCATCGCAGGGGAAGGCGGCAGGCTGCTGGGCCATCTGACCCATCTCGTAACCGAAGGCGGTCACGTCCACATCGTGGAAACGCATCTCGCTGGCGATCACCACGTCTCCGATGTGCAGGTCCTGGGCAAAGCCGCCGGCGGAGCCGGTGTTGATGACGCAGTCGGGGGCAAATTTTTCCAGCAGCAGGCTGGTGGCGACGCTGGCGGCAACCTTGCCGATGCCGGAGCGGGTCAGGATCACCTCTTTACCGGCCAGACGGCCCTGATAGAACTCGCAGCCGCCCAGTTGCAGGGTGGTGGATTCACTCAGCTGGCTGCGCAGCAGGGCCACTTCCTGCTCCATGGCGCCGATAATACCTACTTTCATCATCTTCCTCGTTTCTCAGATCTTGTGCGGGCCCGGCCACACGCCGGGTAGCGGTGCCGAAAAAGTTGGCGGGGATGATAGCAAAAGATAACGGCGGCGCCGAGCGCCGCCGTTCGAATCAAGAGGGTAGGGGATTTCCGATTAACCCAGTGCCGTATCCAGGGTCATCATCAGTGCAAAGCCTGCCATCAGACCCAGGGTGGCGTGGGTCTGGTGGCCGTTGCGGTGGGTTTCGGGGATCACCTCGTGGGAGACCACGAACAGCATGGCCCCTGCCGCGAGCCCCAGGCCAATGGGGTAGGCGATGGCCATGCCGCTGGCGAGCCCGACCCCGAGCAGGGCGCCAAGCGGTTCCAGCAGGCCGCTGCCGATGGCCACCATCACGGCCACCGAGGGACGAAAGCCGGCGGCGCACATGGCGAGCGCCACCGCCAGCCCCTCGGGGATATCCTGCAGGGCGATGGCGGTAGTGAGCGGCAACCCCACCGCCATGTCCCCCTGGGAGAAGCTGACCCCGATGGCCATGCCTTCCGGCAGGTTGTGCAGGGCGATGGCAAACACGAACAGCCAGACCCGGGAGCAGCTCTCGTGGCCGGGGCCACAGGGGCCTGTCTTGTCGTGCTCGTGGGGGGTGAACTGATCCAGCCCCAGCATCAGCAAGACCCCCAGGGTCATGCCGGCCACCACCACGGCGGCGGCGAGAAAGCCGTCTCCGGTGATCCCCTCGGCCGCCTCCAGTCCCGGCAGCAGCAGGGAGAAGGCGCTGGCCGCCAGCATCATGCCGGCGGCAAAGCCCAGCATGGCGTCTTCCACCCGCTGGGGAACAGATCGCAGGAACAGGGCGGGCAGGGCGCCAAGCGCCGTGGCGGCAAACCCGGCGGCTCCGCCGATAAGGCCATAACGCACCCCGGGGCTGATGTCACCGGCCGCCAGCATGACGAGGCTCTGCAACAGGAGCAGCAGCACGGCGGCCAGGGCGAGCAGCAGTCCCAGGACGACGAGGGGGCGATCCGCTATCTGCTCGCGCAGTTGGACTGACCAAGAGGGGCTGAGGGTCGACGCGTTATCCATGGGGCCTCGGGGGACTGTGGTTGGGAGAGACGAGAGCGCCATTACATAACCTGGCCCCCGGTTTGTCCATGCTCGTGGACCGATTGCGGCAATCGGCTCAAGTTTGTGGTCATCCGGTCGCTCTTGTATCCCGGGCCCATGCCAAACGACATGGCCCTGTGCAACACGAGAGGGATGAGCGAGGGCGGCAGCTGTGATAGGGTGCGCGCCTGCGAACGCGCTTCCCCGCTCGTTCGCATTGTTTCATTTTCCCGTCAGGAGTCTCGGGTCACCGCTTACACGGATGTGATCGCCACTGTGCAGCTGCTTATCAGCAGTCGAGGATCACCAGCCAACATGTCTTACAAGAACCTCTCCATCGGCAAGAAGATTGCCGTGGTCTTTGCGGTTATCGCCGCCATCAACGTGATATTCGGTCTTTTTCTCGCCAGCGAGCTGCGCGGAGTTCGGGATCGGGTGCTCAATTTCACCGACTCCACCCTGCCGAGCGTGATCTCGGTGGAAACCCTGCTCTACGACGTCTCCTATGTGCGCCGCGCCCAGTTTGCCCTGCTGATGGTCGAGGACGCCGCCGATCAGCAGGCCCGTCGCGGCCGCATCCAGGAGAGCGTGGCCAAGGTGGAGCGCGCCCTGAGCGCCTATGAGGCCACCGTCGGGGCCGAGCACGAGCGCCAGGTGTTCAACCGGGCCAAGCAGCAGTGGCTGCACTACCTGAGCGCGGTCAACCGGGTCGACAGCCTGCTGGTGCAGGGGCTCAAGGAGCAGGCCAGGGACGCGCTGTTCCAATCCAACGGGAGCTACACCGAGCTGGAGCAAGGGGTCAACGCCCTGGTGGAGGTGAACCTCGGCTTCGTGCAGGAGAACCGCGGCAGCCTGCTTGGCAGCGTCAACATGGTGACGACCTTCGCCACTGTGAGCATCGGCGCCCTGCTGCTGTTCATGGGGGTGATGACCTGGTTCCTCACGCGCCAGATCTGCCTGCCGCTGCAGGCCGTGGTCGCCCAGGCCAACGCCATAGCGCAGGGGAACTTGACCCACAGGCTGGATCGCCAGCACATAGGGCAGGATGAACTGGGCATGCTGGCCAGTGCCTCCCTCAAGATGCAGGACAACCTGCGCGCTCTCATCGAGGAGGTGGTCGCCGCCGTGACCCAGTTGGGGGCCGCCATCGAGGAGGTGAGCGCCGTCTCCGAGCAGTCGGCCCAGGGGATCCAGAGCCAGCAGCAGGAGATCTCCCTGGTGGCGACCGCCATGGCCCAGATGAAGGCGACGGTGGCCGATGTGGCGGGCAACACCGAGGTCGCCTCGGAATCCGCCAGCTCGGCCAATGCCCTGGCCCGTCGCGGCAATCAGGATGTGCAGGGCGCCCTGGTGGCTATCACCCGGGTTGCCGAGGAGATGGAGCAGGCGGGCACCCTGGTGGCGGAGCTGGAGCGGGAATCGGCCCAGATCAACCTGGTGGTGGACGTCATTCGCGGCATCGCCGATCAGACCAACCTGCTGGCGCTCAATGCCGCCATAGAGGCTGCCCGCGCCGGCGAGCAGGGCCGCGGCTTTGCGGTGGTGGCCGATGAGGTGCGAACCTTGGCGGGCCGCACCCAGGCCTCGACCGGCGAGATAGTCGCCATCATCGAAACCCTGCAGGCCCGCGCTAACCAGGCGAAGGCGGTGACCAGCCAGAGCTGCGAGATGATCCGCCAGTGCGTGAGCCAGAGCGAGCAGACCAGCTCGGGGATCCAGCAGATCGAGGAGGCGGTCGGCCAGATTGCCGACATGGCGATCCAGATCGCCAGCGCCTGCGGTGAGCAGGATGCGGTCTCCGACGAGCTGGGCCGCAACGTGGAGCGGATCAACGAGTCCTCCAACGAGGTGGCGACCGGCGCCGATCACACCGCCCGCGCCTGTCTGGAGCTGAGTCAGCTGGCGGCGAGCCTGCGCCAGACCATAGGCCGCTTCCGCCTGGCCTGATGGTGGACGGCTGGCAGAGTACCAACGAAAACGGGGCCCCAGGGCCCCGTTTGCTATGTCACCACCAGGGTGCCGGTCTGGCTCAGACGCCGAGGCCGGTTCCTGTGTCTTTCTTGGCGATCAGCTCAATCTTGTAACCGTCCGGGTCTTCCACGAAGGCGATGACGGTGGTGCCCCCCTTGACCGGGCCTGGCTCGCGGGTGATCTTGGCGCCGGCGGCGCGCAGGGCGTCGCAGGTGCCATAGATGTCGTCCGCTTCCAGGGCGATGTGGCCGTAGGCAGAGCCCAGCTCGTACTCGCTCACCCCCCAGTTGTAGGTGAGCTCGATGACGGCCTCGTCCTTCTCGTCACCGTAGCCGACGAAGGCCAGGGTGTACTTGTATTCGCTGTTCTCGCTCTTGCGCAGCAGTGTCATGCCCAGCACGCGGGTGTAGAAGTCGATGGAGCGTTGCAGGTCGCCGACGCGCAGCATGGTATGCAGAATTCTCATTGCTCAATTCTCCGGGTTGGTGATTGGTACTGCTTTCAATCTAGGCCTTGAGGCCAACGGCTGGATATCAGCGGCCGCCGTCAGCTCTCCGGGTAGACCTTTTCTTTGTACTCGCACAGGTCTTCGATGATACAGGAGCCACAGCGTGGCTTGCGCGCCAGGCAGGTGTAGCGCCCGTGCAGGATGAGCCAGTGGTGCACATCCAGCTTGAACTCGGCGGGCACCACTTTCAGCAGTTTCTCCTCCACCTGCTCCACATTCTTGCCCACCGCGAAACCGGTGCGATTCGACACCCGGAAGATATGGGTATCGACCGCTATGGTGGGCCAGCCAAACGCCGTGTTGAGCACCACGTTGGCGGTCTTGCGACCGACCCCGGGCAGGGCTTCCAGTGCCTCGCGGTTCTCCGGCACCTCGCCGCCGTGGCGCTCCAGCAAGATGGCGCAGGTCTTGATGACGTTCTCGGCCTTGGTGTTGAACAGGCCTATGGTCTTGATGTACTCCTTCACGCCGTCCACCCCGAGAGCCAGCATGGCGGCTGGGGTATTGGCCACCGGATAGAGCTTGTCGGTGGCCTTGTTGACGCTGACATCGGTCGCCTGGGCCGACAGCAGCACGGCGATCAGCAGCTCGAACGGCGTGGTGAAGTTGAGTTCAGTGGTGGGATGCGGGTTGTTCTCCCGCAACCGCTCCAGTATCTCTCTGCGTTTTTGGTTATTCATCGAGTCTCATGTCTGTCTTGGTGCCAGCCCTCAGAGCTGGGTGGCGCGGGCACCGGCTGCGGGCAGGCTGCAGTGTGCCTTGTCGGCACGCTGTTTGCGGCCCATCCAGTCGTTGATGGCATTCTTGCCGGCGATGAGCAGGCCCAGGCCGATGAAGCCCCCCGGCGGCAAAATGGCCAGCAGCAGGCTGGCATCGGCATGGAACAGCTCGATGCGCAGGGACTTGGCCCAGTCCCCCAGCAGCAGATCGGCGCCGTCGAACAGGGTGCCCATACCGATGATCTCCCTAAGCCCCCCCAGCACCAGCAGCACCAGGGTGAAGCCCAGCCCCATCATAAAGCCGTCGATGGCCGCCAGCAGGGGCGGGTTCTTGGAGGCATAGGCCTCGGCCCGGCCTATGATGACGCAGTTGGTGACGATCAGCGCGATGAAGATGCCGAGCGCCTGATAGAGGCCATAGGTGTAGGCGTTCATCAATAGCTGCACGCTGGTCACCAGGGCCGCGATGATCATCACGTAGACCGGGATGCGAATGTCCTTGGGCACCCAGTTGCGCACCAGGGAGATGGCCAGGTTAGAGCTTATCAGCACCACCATGGTCGCAAGACCCAGCCCCAGGGCATTGGTGAAGGTGGAGGAGACCGCCAGGGTCGGGCAGAGCCCCAGCACCTGCACCAGGGAGGGGTTGTTCTTCCACAGCCCCTGCAGCATCAGCTCCTTGAGCTCTTCGCGGCGGCTGTTGCCTTCCTCGGCCGGGCTCTGGCCGTCAATCACATCAACTTGTTCCATTGCGTGTTCCGTTGTATGTGCCATAGGGGGTTCCGGTGTTAGGGGGTGGCGTCACAGGAGGGGGCCTCTTGCAGCAGATCGGGGTGCTCCTGTTGCAGCAGCAGCAGGTTTTTCACCGCCTTGACCACGGCGCGGGGGGTGATGGTGGCGCCGGTGAAGGCGTCGAATTCGCCGCCATCCTTCTTCACCGCCCAGCTGGCCGCGTTCTCCCTGGTGAGGAACTTGCCGACGAAGCTCTCTATCCAGCTCGATTTTTTCAGCTCTATCTTGTCCCCAAGACCCGGGGTTTCCTTGTGGGCCAGCACCCGCACCGCGCTGACGGCCCCCTTGGCATCTGTGCCGACCACCATGCGAATGGCACCACTGTAGCCGTCGGGGGCCACGGTTTCCAGCGCATAGCCGGTGTGCACCCCCTTGAGGGTCGCGGTATAGAGCGGCATGGGCTGATCGCTGCCCAGGTACTCGCGGCTGGTGACAAGCCGGCAGCTGGCCACCAGATCGTTGTCATAGCTCCCCGCCGGCAGCAAGGCTTCCAGGGTGCGCAGCTTCTCCAGCTGTTGCTGGTGGGCGATGCGATCCCGGGTCAGCTCGTTGGTCAGCACCACCATGGCGGTGCAGGCCAGGGCGAACAGGGCCAGGGTGACGCCGTTTTTGCGCATGCTCTTTAACATGGGAAGGCTCCTGAGAGTGAGATGTGCGCCATGATCATTTGCGGCGATCCCCATAGACCTTGGGGCGAGTCAGGCTATCTATCAGCGGCACGCAGAGGTTGGCCAGCAGCACGGCAAAGGCGAAGGCGTCCGGGTAGCCGCCAAAGCGGCGGATGAGGTAGACCAGCACGCCGATCAGCACGCCGTAGATGAGGCGCCCCTTGGCCGTGGTGCTCGCGCTCACCGGATCGGTGGCTATGAAGAAGGCCCCCAGCATGGTGGCGCCGCTGAACAGGTGCAGCATGGGGGTGGCGGTGGCGTCCGGCGTGGCCAGATAGCCCAGGGTGGCACAGAGCAGCAGGGCCCCCAGTACGGCGGTGGGAATGCGCCAGTTGATCACTTTTTGCTGCAACAGGAAGAGGCCACCCAGCAGGTAGCACAGGTTGACCCAGCTCCAGCCAATCCCGCCCCAGCCCTCGAACACGGCGTGAGTCATCACCTCGCTGGCGGTGAGCCCCTGGGTCAGGCCCGTCTTCAGGGTGTCGAGGGGGGTGGCCATGGTCAGGCCATCCACCCCCTGCTTGAGCTGCGCCAGGCTGTAACCGTCCAGGCTGAAGCCGGTGAAGATCACCGAGACGGCGTCCCCAAAGTCGACCCCGTAGGCGGCGATGCTGGAGGGGGGCAGCCAGCTGGTCATCTGGACCGGGAAGGAGACCAGCAGCAGCACATAGGCCACCATGGCCGGGTTGAACAGGTTCTGACCGAGCCCGCCATAGAGGTGCTTGGCGATGATGATGGCAAAGGCGGTGCCGAGTACCAGCATCCACCAGGGCAGCAAGGGGGGCAGGGAGAGGCCGATCAGCACGGCGGTGAGGGCCGCGCTGCCGTCCAGCAGGGCCGGTTTGACGGGGCGGCCGCGTAGGCGCAGGACCAGGGCCTCGCAGCCCAGCGCCGTCACCAGGGCCAGCAGGATCTGGATCAGGGTTCCCCAGCCGAAGAACCAGGTCTGGGCCAGGAAGCCGGGCAGACAGGCCAGGATCACCAGCAGCATCAGGGTCTGGGTCTGCTTGCGGTTATGGGCGAAGGGCGCACTCGCGAGATTGAACATGGATCAGTGGCTCTTGTCGGTCGAAGGGGAAGAGGTGTTCGCCGCGGCGTCGGCCGCCAGCTTCTTGGCCTTGGCCTTGGCACGTGCGATGGCGGCGGCGATGGCCGCCTTCTTGGGATCGACCTCGGGGGCGGGCTCAGCCACCGGCTCGCTCGGGGCGTCACTTGAGGAGACTGAGGCGTCGGATACGACCTCGTCACCGGCAGTCTGGGCAGCCTTCTTGGCCTTGGCGCGTGCTATGGCGGCGGCGATGGCTGCCTTCTTGGGATCGATCTCGGCAGCGGGCTCAGCCACCGGCTCGCTCGCGGCGGTAGGCGAGTCGGTTGTGACCTCGTCACCGGCGGCCTGGGCGGCTTTCTTGGCCTTGGCGCGGGCTATGGCGGCGGCGATGGCTGCCTTTTTGGGGTCGACCTCGGCAGCGGGCTCAGCCACCGGCTCGTTCGGGGCGGTAGGCGAGTCGGTTGTGACCTCGTCACCGGCGGCCTGGGCAGCCTTCTTGGCCTTGGCGCGCGCTATGGCGGCGGCGATGGCCGCCTTTTTGGGGTCGACCTCGGCAGCGGGCTCAGCCACCGGCTCGCTCGGGGCGGCGGGTGAGTCGCTTGTGATCTCGTCACCGGCAGTCTGGGCGGCCTTCTTGGCCTTGGCGCGGGCCAGGGCGGCGGCAATGGCCGCCTTCTTGGGATCGATCTCGGCAGCGGGCTCAGCCACCGGCTCGCCCGGAGCGGCTGCTGTGTTGCTGGCCTCGTCACCGGCAGCCAGGGCAGCCTTCTTGGCCTTGGCGCGAGCCAGGGCGGCGGCAATGGCGGCCTTCTTGGGATCGGCCTCGGCAACGACAGCAGTGCCGGCATCATCAGACTCAGCGGTCTCGACCGCCTTGGCGGCGCGGCGCGCCAGCGCCTCCTGCTTGCGCGCCTCGCGGGCGGCCATCATGGCGGCGTTGTCCGGCTGGGTTTCTGCGTTGGCGGCCTCCTGCTTGGCCTTGAGGCGGGCCAGGGCGGCGGCGACGGGATCATCCCCCCCTGCCGCGGCCATGGCCTGGCGACGCTGGGCTGCGGCCTCGGCGTGGCGAGCCTCCCGCGCTGCCTTGTCCCGCTCGAAGCGGGCCTGCTTGGCCTCGAAGCGCTGCTTGGCGCGCTCCGCCTTCTCGGCCTCGGCACGCACTTCGCGGATGTCATCCTTGGCAATCTTGTAGTACTGCACCAGGGGGATCTCGCTCGGGCAGACCCAGGCGCAGGCCCCGCACTCTATGCAGTCAAACAGGTTGAGCTTCTCGGCCTTGTCATACTCCTTGACCCGGCTGTACCAGTAGAGCTCCTGGGGCAGCAGGTTGGCGGGGCAGGCGTCGGCACAGGCGCTGCAACGGATGCAGGCCTGTTCGGGGCCGGGGGGCGGCAGCTCGGCGCGGGTGGGGGAGAGCAGGCAGTTGGTCGCCTTGACCACGGGCACCATGGCATGGGGCAGGGTGAAGCCCATCATGGGGCCCCCCATGATAACCCGCTGATCCGCCTCCGGTTGCAGCTCGAAGCGTTGCAGCAGCCAGCGTACCGGCGTGCCGAGCCGCACCCAGGCATTGCCCGGCTGCTTGAAGGCATCCCCTGTGAGGGTGACGATGCGCGAGATGAGCGGCTCGCCGTCTATGATGGCGCGCTTGATGGCAAAGACGGTGGCGACGTTGAGCACCATGATGCCCATGTCGACCGCCCGGCCCCCCTTGGGTACCTGGCGTCCGGTGAGCAGCTCTATGGTCTGCTTGGCACCGCCGGAGGGGTACTTGGTCGGCACCGACTTGACCAGCACATCCGGGTCTGTGGCATGGCGGGTCAGGGCGTCGATGGCCGCCGGTTTGTTGTCTTCCACCCCGATCAGGGTCAGCTTGGGCTTGAGCAGGTGCTTGAGCACCCGGATGCCGTCCATGATTTCGTCGGCATACTCCTGCATCAGACGGTCATCTGTGGTGATGTAGGGTTCGCACTCCAGGCCGTTGACGATCAGGATCTCGGTGAGCTGGCCGCGGCCATCGAGCTTGCTGTGGGTCGGGAAGACGGCGCCGCCGAGCCCAGCGACCCCCGCCTGCTGGATGCGCTCGAGCAGTTCGCCTCGCTCCAGATTCCAGTAGTCGGGTTGGGGGTTGCGCTCGCACCAGGCATCTTCCCCATCCGGGGTCAGGATGACGCAGAGATCGTCAAGGCCCGAGGGGTGCGCCACCGTGTGTTGCTCGATGGCGGTGACAGTGCCCGAGGTGGAGGCGTGCACCGGTACTATGCGCCCCTTGTCGTGATGGGTCAGGGGTTGGCCCTTCTTGACCCTGTCACCCACCCGCACCAGCAGTTCGCCGGCCGGGCCCGCGTGCTGGCGCACCGGTATGATGAGCTGGGGGGGCAGACCCGCGTCCACGACGGGGGTCAGGCTGGACTGGTGCTTGTTCTCGGGAGGATGAATGCCACCGTGAAAATCCCAAAGGGTGCCGGCTTTGATGCGTTCTAGCAGATGCTGCATGGTTACTCCGCTGTTTATTCCACTATCTTGACCGGAATGGCGACCTTGGCCAGATCCCATTTCCAGTTGTCGACCGTGGTCGGCACCGGGATCATCTCGATACAGTCGGTCGGGCAGGGGTCGACGCAGAGATCGCACCCCGTGCACTCGGCCGCGATGACGGTGTGCATCGCCTTGGTGGCGCCCAGGATGGCATCGACCGGGCAGGCCTGGATGCACTTGGTGCAACCTATGCACATGTCCTCATGAATGAAGGCGACCTTCTTGACGGGGACGGCGGCTTCGTCGCCACCGTCCAGCGGCTGGGGCTCGACCCCCATCAGATCCGCTATCTTGCGCATGGTGGCATCGCCACCGGGCACGCACTTGTTGATATGATCGCCGTTGGCCAGCGCCTCGGCGTAGGGCTTGCAGCCCGGGTAGCCGCACTGGCCGCACTGGGTCTGGGGCAGCAGGGCATCGAGCTGGTCGACTATGGGGTCGGCCTGCACATGAAACTTGACGGCGGCATAGCCCAGAATGATGCCGAAGGAGAGGGCCAGCAGGGCCAGCACCAGAATGGCAAAGAGTATGTGAGTCATAGCGCTATATCTTGATGAGGCCGGTAAAGCCCATGAAGGCCAGCGACATCAGGCCGGCGGTGACCATGGCGATGGAGACGCCGCGAAAGGGGGTGGGCACGTCGGCGGCCACCAGACGCTCACGCATGGCGGCAAACAGGATCAGCACCAGCGAGAAACCGCAGGCAGCCCCGAAGCCGTAGATGATGCTCTGGATGAAGTTGTGGCGCTCGTTGATGCTCAGCAGCGCGACGCCCAGCACGGCACAGTTGGTGGTGATGAGGGGCAGGAAGATGCCGAGCAGGCGATAGAGGGTCGGGCTGCTCTTGCGGATCACCATCTCGGTGAACTGCACCACCACAGCGATCACCAGGATGAAGCCCAGAGTGCGCAGGTAGGCGATGTCCAGCGGGATCAGGATATAGTGCTCCATCAGATAGGAGCAGGCGCTGGCGAGCGTCATCACGAAGGTGGTGGCCAGTCCCATGCCGATGGCGGTTTCCAGCTTGCCAGAGACGCCCATGAAGGGGCAGAGGCCGAGAAACTTCACCAGCACGAAGTTGTTGATCAGCACGGTACTGACCAGTAAAAGCAGGTACTCAGTCATTGACGATGGATTTTCCGGTGTGAAGGCGGCGGTATTATCTGATGTTAGGTGCCTTTAGACAACCGCAAGGCCGTATGGTTATTATTCGGGGGCCCAATTCATGGAGGCATTGTGCGCCCGCTACCCATACTGACCCTCACCCTGGCCATGCTGCTCTGGTCCAGCTCCTTCATCGCCCTCAAACATGTGCTGGAGGTCTGGTCCTTCGGCCAGGTGCTCTTCATGCGGATGTTGGTGGCCTCCTGCTGCTGGCTGCTTTGCTATCGCCAGCTTGGCCGGTTCAGCTACCAGAAGGGGGATTGGCGCTGGCTGGCCCTGATGGGCGCCCTGGAGCCCTGCCTCTATTTCCTGCTGGAGGTCAACGCCCTGCGCTACACCAGTGCCGGGCAGGCGGGCATGGTCTGTGCGCTGCTGCCCCTGATGGTGGCCCTGGTGGCTTTCGTGTTGCTGAGGGAACGGGTGAGCCGCCGCCAGCTGCTGGGTTTTGCCATCGCCATCTGCGGCATCGCCCTGCTGGGGCTGGCCGAGGGGGCGGATGAGTTCGCCCCCAACGCTCTGCTCGGCAACAGCCTGGAGATGGGGGCCATGCTCTGCGCCGCCACCTATTCGGTGGTGTTCAAGAAGCTCTCCAGCCGCTACGGCGTCATGACCCTGACCGCCCTGCAGGCCTTCGTCGGCACCCTCTTCTTCGCCCCCTTTGCCTTCAGCGAACCCTGGCCCATCACCTGGGACTGGCAGGACATGGGGGTCATCCTCTTCCTCGGCGCCTTCGTGACGCTTGGCGCCTACCTGCTCTACAACTGGTCGGTGACTCAGGTAAAGGTGACCCTGGCGGCCGCCTATGTGAACCTCATCCCTGTCTTTACCCTGCTGCTCGCCTATCTGCTGCTGGGGGAGACGCTGGGTGCCTTGCAATGGGTTGCCTGCGCCGCCGTGCTGGCCGGCATCGGGGTTGGTCAGTTGCCCGTGGGCAAACACCGGGTGCGCAGCGCCGCCGCCCAGAGTTGACTTCCCCCCGATCGGCTACAGTCTGGACAGGGATCTATGCTGGCCATGAAGGAGCCACACCATGAGCGACATGAACTTGCTGGCCGAGGCCAAGACCTTGCTGAGCCACCACCCTTTTACCCTGGCGGATGCCAGGGCCCTGGAGGCCCTGGAGGAAGCAGCGGTGGGGGAGGAGGGGCTGTGCATCGCCGAGTTGTGGGAGCTGGCCCTGGGTCAGGCCGACGAGGAGGCGAGGCGCTATCTGCAGGGGGAGGATTGACGCCTCTTCAAGCCTCCTAGATGACAAAAAACAACGCGGGGCCTGGCCCCGCGTTGTTATTGGATGGCGCACCCCTGGCTCAGATGGAGAGACTCTTGACGGTGTCCGAGACGGAGTTGGCGTCTTCGATGATCTCCTTGATGACGTCGGCGATGATGTTGGCCTGATCCTGCCCCGCCACCGCCTTGCCTGAGACGACGGAGACGGTCTGGGTGATCTTGGAGGTGAGTCGGAGTTGTGCTTGATCACGGAGACGATCTCGTTGGTGGAGGTCGAGGTTCTGGCGGCAAGCTGCCTCACCTCGTCGGCAACCACCGCAAACCCCCGGCCCTGCTCGCCGGCCCTGGCCGCCTCTATGGCGGCATTGAGTGCCAGCAGGTTGGTCTGATCCGCGATGCCGCTGATGGTGGAGATGATGGACTCTATGCTCTTGGATTGCTGATTGAGCAGGTCTATCTGCTTGCTCACCTCGTTGACCGAGGTGTTGATGTGGGAGGAGGTCTCCAGCACCTTGTCGATCACCTCGCGCCCCTTGGCGGCACTGGCGACGGTTTCGCTGGCGATGGCGCAGGCCTTCTGGGCCGCCTCCCGGGTGGAGATGGATTTTTCCACCCGCTCAGTGATGTCGCTCGCCAGCTTGATGATTTTGACCACCTTGCCCTCGTGGTTGAAGATGGGGTTGTAGGTCGCCTCCAGCCAGATCTTCTCCCCGCGGTGGCCAAGGCGCATGAAGAGCCCGGACTTGATGTCCCCGGAGCCGAGATCGCGCCAGAAGTTGGGGTTTTTCTGATAGAACTCCGGATCGCAGAACTGGCGGTGGTGTTTGCCGACCACCTCCTCCAGCCGGTAGCCGAAGCAGTGTAGGAAGTTCTGGTTGGCGGTGATGACGGTGCCGTCGGGCTGGAAATCGATCACCGCCAGCGACTTGTCGAGCGCCGCCAGCAGGGCCTGGGTGCGCTCCAGGGAGGATTGCTGCTGGGTCACGTCCGAGGCGACCTTGGCGACGCGCGCCACCTTGCCATCGATCATGATGGGGAAATAGGTAGCCTCCAGCCAGATAGCCTTGCCCGACTTCGACTGGCGGATGAAGCGGCCGTTGCGGGAGATGCCGCCGCGCAGATCCTGCCACAGGCTCTCGTAATCACGGGTCTTGACGTCCTCCGGGAAGCAGAGCGCACTGTGGTGCTTGCCAATTACCTCCTCACGTTGAAAGCCCACGATCTTCAGAAAGAGGTCGTTGACGAAGGTGACCATCCCCGCCGGGGTAAACAGGATGAAAGGCACCTGGGACTGGATGGCCTGCTCGAAAGCACCCAGCTCCGCCACCTGTTCACTCGCTTCCTTGCTTGCTTTGTGATTCCAGAACATACGGAGCTCCTCCATGAGACCCTTGAATGACAGACCGACAGTAATCTGAGTGAATTAACAATAGCATTGCTGCCTGATGAAGCTTCATCGACTCCGAATCAACTTTTTGAATATTTAATTTCAATCCTGATGAATTTTTCTCCCTCAATCAGGTTTCTAACGAAGATCGCTTCTGGCCGGATACAGGCGAACAGCCAGACACTGATAGTGGCATGAGGGTGACCCTGTTGGCACTGACGATTGTGTTACCTTTTGGTGTCACTGTGCGGGCAGTGAGCCCATCCGGTGAAAAACGGGCCTGGGCACAGGGAGGGGATTATTTTGACTGCTGGAGGGTGTTTATCTTCTTGTTCAGCGCCTCCATCTCGTTCTGGTATTGACGCGCCACGGCCTGCCTTCTGGGAGAGCGTACTCTGCCCTCGAGATCGCTCGTCTCTTTCGTCGTCGCCCTCTGTTCGTTGTTGTCACCGGCTATCTCACGGTTCATCTGCTGTTTCTTTGTCTCCATCTCGGCGCGAAGCGCGTCTATCTGGCGCTGCTTCTGGCCGCTGGCCAGGTTCTCTTCGATCTCCTCGGGGGAGGGGGTGTAGATATTGAGTGGCAGCGGCTTGGCGTCACTGCTGCAGGGGATGTCGCTGAAGGTGACCTGGCCGTTGCGGGTACATTGATAGACATCGGCACGGACGACCGGGGCTGTGACGGCAACCAGACAGCCAAGCGAGATGATCAGCACGGGTGACATAGACTCCTCCTTGAATCCTCTCTTTGCACAGTAGTACAGAGGCCCTGACCAGACAATCAGCCACTATCGACGCCGCCAGTATGGATCCGGCCTTTTCCCCTGTCGTGTCGCCACTCGTCCGGGTGCCCTAGTGTCCCCGCCGGGATCTGGCGATCGGCATATGGGGTGTGGATGGTGGCGACAAACGGCGGGATCTTGGCCGGTTTTCCCCGCAGTTCAACACATCAGAGCACCATAACGGGCCACAATGAGGTATCTTATGCCCCGATTTCATTCATTTAACGGTGTCGAGACCCAACATGATTATCAAACCCAAGGTTCGCGGCTTTATTTGCACCACCACCCACCCGGTCGGTTGTGAAGCCAATGTTCGTCGCCAGATTGCTTACACCCAGGCCAAGGGCACCATCGAGAATGGTCCCAAGAAGGTACTGGTGATCGGAGCCTCCACCGGTTATGGTCTGGCCTCCCGGATTGCCACTGCCTTCGGTAGCGGCGCCGCCACCATTGGCGTCTTCTTCGAAAAGCCGAGCTCCGAGACCAAGACGGGCTCCGCCGGCTGGTACAACTCCGCCGCCTTCGACAAGGCCGCCAAAGAGGCCGGTCTCTACGCCAAGAGCGTCAACGGCGATGCCTTCTCCCACGAGTGCCGTGCCAAGGTGATCAAGCTCATCAAGCAGGATCTGGGTCAAATCGATCTGGTGGTCTACTCCCTGGCCTCTCCGGTGCGCAAGATGCCGGACACCGGCGAAGTGGTGCGCTCAGCCCTCAAACCCATCGGCGAGGTCTACACCTCCACCGCCATCGACACCAACAAAGATCAGATCATCACCGCCACCGTCGAGCCGGCGAACGAGGAAGAGATCCAGAGCACCATCACCGTGATGGGCGGTCAGGACTGGGAGCTGTGGATGGGAGCCCTGCGTGATGCGGGCGTGCTGGCCGACGGCGCCAAGTCCGTGGCTTACTCCTACATAGGCACCGACCTGACCTGGCCCATCTACTGGCATGGCACCCTGGGCCGCGCCAAGGAAGATCTGGACCGCGCCGCCACCGCCATCCGTGGCGATCTGGCTGCCAAGGGCGGCACCGCCCACGTGGCCGTGCTGAAATCCGTGGTGACCCAGGCTTCCTCTGCCATTCCGGTGATGCCGCTCTACATCTCCATGGCCTTCAAGATCATGAAGGAGAAGGGCATCCACGAAGGCTGCATGGAGCAGGTGGATCGCATGCTGCGTACCCGCCTGTACGGCGCTGATCTGGCGCTGGACGAGCAGGCCCGTATCCGCATGGATGACTGGGAACTGCGTGAAGACGTGCAGCAGACCTGCCGCGATCTCTGGCCCTCCATCACCACGGAGAACCTGTCCGAGCTCACCGACTACGCCGGCTACAAGCAGGAGTTCCTGCGCCTGTTCGGTTTCGGTCTGGACGAAGTCGATTACGATGCGGATGTGAATCCGGATGTGACCTTCGACGTGGTCGAGCTCTGAGCCTGACTCAAGTGAAAACAGGGCCCTGCGGGGCCCTGTTTTTTTGGCAAAAATCCCGCCATGTTGCGGAATTTTATTATCCACGATCACCTTTTTCCCATATCAAACCCTCTAGGCTTGCGCTGTTTGGATCACATGACGGCATTGCCGAGGTACGGAAGCTATGACCACATCAACCGCGGCGCCCAAGAAGCGCCAACTCCCCACTGTCTATACCCTGCTTTTCATCATCATCGCCTTGATGGCGGCCCTCACCTGGGTGCTGCCGGCGGGAAAATACAACTACCTGACCGCCAAGACCCAGCAGCCTGTTGCGGCGGCGGCCGTGGCCGACTACAGCGGCGACGAGCGGCTGCTGCCGGTGCCCGGCAGCTACACCGAGCTCCCCTCCCAACCGCAGGGGGTGTTCGAGGTGCTCAAGGCACCGATCCAGGGCTTTCACAAGGCAGCCGATGTGGCGCTGTTCGTGCTCATCATCGGCGGCTTTCTGGCGGTGACCATGCAGAGCGGGGCGCTCGATGCCGGGGTGGGGGCCATAGTGCGCGCCTTCGCCGGGCGCGAGCGGCTGCTTATTCCTGTGCTGATCGCTTTATTCGCCCTCGGTGGCTCCACCTTCGGCATGGCGGAGGAGACGGTGGCCTTCTGGGCGCTCATCGTGCCGGTGATGATGGCCGCTGGCTTCGATCGCATGGTGGCGGCGGGGATCATCTTGCTCGGCTCCGGGGTCGGGGTGCTGGCCTCCACCGTCAACCCGTTTGCCACCGGCATCGCCTCCGGTTTTGCCGGCATTCCCATCGGTGAGGGGATTGGCCTGCGGGTCATCCAGTGGCTGCTGCTGGTGATCTTCGCCTCCTGGTTCGTGATGCGCTACGCCAAGCAGGTGCAGCAGGACAAGTCCCGCTCCGTGCTGGCCGACATCGTCTATGACGACGAGTTTTCCCAGATGAAGAGCGGCAATCTCGCCTTCACCGGCAAGCAGAAGCTCACCATGCTGGTCTTCTTCGGCACCTTCCTGCTGATGATCTATGCCGTGGTGCCCTGGTCGGATCTGGGCATCGATCTGCTGCCTACCTTAGGCTGGTAGTTCGATGAGCTCTCCACCCTGTTCTTCAGCGCCTCCATTCTGATTGCGATCATTAACCGGATGCCGGAGTCCAGCTATGTGGCGACCTTCCTCAACGGGGCACGGGATCTCATCGGGGTAGCCCTGGTGGTCGCGGTGGCGCGGGGCATTTATGTGGTGATGGAGCAGGGCGTCATCATCGACACCATATTGCACTGGGCCGAGGGTCTGGTGAGCGGGCTGTCGTCGGTCTTCATCCTGATGGCCTATCTGGTGCACATCATCCTGAGCTTTTTTATTCCCTCCACCTCGGGGCTGGCGACCGTCTCCATGCCGCTGATGGGGCCGCTGGCGGACTTCTCCGGCATCTCGCGGGATCTGGTGATCACCGCCTATCAGTCTGCCTCCGGCTGGATCAACCTGTTCGCTCCCACCGCCGCCCACCTGGTGGCGGGGTTGGCGCTCGCCAGGATCCCCTACGATCGCTTCGTGCGCTGGGTACTGCCCTTTATCCTGGGCGTCGCTCTCATCACCATGGGGGTGCTGGTGGCTGGCGCCCTGCTGCAAGGCTGATGGCACGGATAAAAAACGACAGATAACAAAAAGGCTCCCGAGGGAGCCTTTCTCATGAGTGGGGCTTACTGCTTGTAGCTCTTGAGGAAGCGGGCGAGGCGGCCGATGGCCTCTTCCAGCTCCTCTTCCCGGGGCAGGAATACCAGCCGGAAGTGATCCGGCGCCGGCCAGTTGAAGCCGGTGCCCTGCACCAGCAAGAGCTTCTCCTGCTGCAACAGATCGAACACCATCTTCTGGTCGTCGCGGATGTCATACACCTTGGGATCCAGACGCGGGAACATGTAGAGCGCCCCTTTGGGCTTGACGCAGGAGACGCCGGGGATTTCGTTCAAGAGCTCCCAGGCCTTGTCCCGCTGACGGCGCAGGCGACCGCCCGGCAGGATCAGCTCGTTGATGCTCTGATAGCCACCCAGGGCGGTCTGGATGGCGTGCTGCATGGGCACGTTGGCACAGAGCCGCATGGAGGCCAGCATCTCCAGCCCCTCGATGTAGCCCTTGGCACGGCCCTTGGGACCGGTGATGACCATCCAGCCCTGACGGAAGCCGCAGGCACGGTAGGCCTTGGAGAGACCGTTGAAGGTCACCACCATGACGTCGTCACACTGGGTGCAGACGCTGGTGTGGGAGATGTCGTCGTAGAGGATCTTGTCGTAGATCTCGTCGGCGAAGATGATGAGATTGTGCTGGCGGGCTATCTCGATCAGTTCCAGCTGAAATTCGCTGCCGTAGACGGCGCCGGTCGGGTTGTTCGGGTTGATCAGCACCAGGCCGCGGGTACGCGGGGTGATGCGGGCGCGGATATCGTCCAGATCCGGATGCCAGTCGGCCCCCTCATCGCAGCGGTAATGCACCGCATGGCCACCGGAGAGGGTGACGGCGGCGGTCCACAGCGGGTAGTCGGGGGAGGGCACCAGCATCTCGTCGCCGTTGTTGAGCAGCGCCTGCATGGCCATGACGATGAGTTCGCTGGCGCCATTGCCGATGTAGATGTCGTCGATGTCGACCTTGCGCATCCCCTTTTGCTGGTAGTACTGCATCACCGCCTTGCGGGCCGAGAAGAGTCCTTTGGAGTCGCAGTAGCCCTGGCTCTGGGGCATGTTGAGGATCACATCCTTGATGATCTCTTCCGGCGCATCGAAGCCGAACGGGGCCGGGTTGCCGATGTTGAGCTTGATGATGCGGTGGCCTTCGTCCTCGAGACGGCGGGCCTCTTTATGCACCGGGCCGCGAATGTCATAGCAGACATCGTCGAGCTTGTGCGACTTGTCGATAGTGAACATGGTGAGCGTGATTCCTTCCCCTGGGGGCGCGTTGGCAGAAAAGCTTTTTTTAGTATCAAATTTCTCTACCCCTATTCTTCACAGAATTGAATGCTAGAACAATCTAATTTATGGAATAAATCCCTGATATTTACCCCTGAAACAGGGTTGCCAGTCTGTTAAATTCAGCAGGATCGTTTGCCTCTCTCGCGAGAGACTAGTGAAAGATGAGGGCGAGGTTCATAAAGCAGTAAGAGTGTATTGAATTATCCACCTCATCTGGCACGATTGGCTGGGGTAAAAATCTGCTCCAACCCCTGCTGACGGCCTAGTACGCGCGCAGCTCAGGGCGTCTTTTCATCCTGTCATCGAGGCTCTTCATGCACGCACCCGCCACCGGTCGCTACCGCCACTTCAAAGGGGGTTACTATCAAGTGCTCGCCCTGGCCCTGCACACCGAAACCGAGGAACAGCTGGTTGTCTACCAATCCGAGCAGGATGGTCAGGTCTATGCCCGCCCGGTCGCCATGTTCATGGAGTGGATCGAGTATCAAGGGCAGGTGGTGAGCCGCTTCACGCCGGTGGCGTGAGCCTGGCTCGTTGCCATGAAAAAAGGCGCCTGAGGCGCCTTTTGCATTGGGAAAACTGTCTTACAGAGCCAGATTGGCTCTGGCATAGGCTTCGAAATCGGTGCAACCACCTATGTGCTGCTCGTCCAGGAAGATCTGCGGCACCGTGGTGACGGGCTTGCCCGCCTTGGCGGCGAGATCGTCCTTGGTAAGACCGGCGACGTTGATGTCCACATAGCGGAACTCGAAATCATCGCGCTCCTCGGTCAGCTGCTCGGCAACCTGCTTGGCACGAACGCAATAAGGGCAACCCGGGCGACCAAAAATTTCTACAAACATCTTTTCTCTCCGTTAGATAAGGCCGTTGAGACGAGGCTGGCGACAGCATAGCCTCGGCTCCTGGCCAGTCAAAGCTGAAAATTTCGATACGTCCATTCGCCGTGCTCGATTGCCCGGGAGCTCTACCCGGCCATCTGTTCGAACTGCCTCAGATAGAGGTTTCCCGGGCATCCCTTTACTGTTCGGCGATCTGGATGGGCTGCTGCTGATAGATGCTCTCCAGCACACCCTTTTCGAAGACGGTCCAGGGCCAGGCGGCCTTGCTGGCGCGGTAGCGCTCGTGGGTCGCCGGATCCTGGGAGAGGCCGCGCTGGAACATGACAAACGCCTTGCGCTGGCCACCCGCGGTGTCGATGAAACCGGCCAGGTTGGAGGTGCCCGTGATGGTGCCCGTCTTGGCGTGCACCTTGTTCTTCATCATTGGCGCGGTGACGCTGCGTCGCCAGGCCAGGGTGCCGTCCACCTGGGAGCTTGGCAGCAACTTGATGAAGTCGAGCTCGGCGTCGTTCGTCTGGATGAAGTGGAGCACCGACAGCATCTGGCGTGCGCTGATGAGGTTGTGGGCGGAGAGACCGGAGCCGTCGGCCAGGGTGGCGTTGCCCAGATCGATGCCGTGCTTGGTCAGGATGGCGCGCACCGCCATGGTGCCGCTGCGATAGCTGCCCGGCTTGTTGTAGTAGTGACGACCCACGGTTTTGAGGAAGGTATCGGCGTAGAGGTTGTCGGATTTCTTCAGCATCTTGGCAAGCATCACCGGCAGGGAGACCGAGTAGTGGGTGGCCAGGGTATCGGCGCCAACCGGAGCCTGATGGGTGACCCGTAGCAGGCCGTCGTGGCTGATCCCGGCGCGGTTCATGGCCCAGCGGATGTTGTCCCAGCCCCAGGCTTCCACATCGTGGATTGCAAAGCGCAGGCCCTGCGGCTCCTTGTTCGGGGTAATGCAGCCCTTGAGTTCGTAGAAGTTGCCCTTGGCCATGTCCACTTCCAGGGCGCAGAACTGACGCGCCATGTCGCCATAGCTCATCACCTCCACGTTGTCGGCGCCGATGCCGATGGGGACGCCGGTGGCAACGTTGCCCACGGCAGGCTTGCCAATCTGGGTGGCGGTGACGGTGCCGTAGGCACAGTTCTTGTCGATGATGACGGCCGAGACGGGAGCCGCGAAGCAGAGGGTCTGATCCCCCCAGGACCAGCCGTTGCCACGCTCATAGCCGTTGTAGGCGCCGGTGTTGACGTAGACGTTGCCCTGGATGCGGGTGACGCCGAGCTGCTTGAACAGGGCCACCAGATCCATCCGCGACAGGGTGGGGTCGCCGACGAAGTTGATCCAGATGTCGCCGTTGATGGTGTCACCCTGTGTGGCGCCGGGCTGGGCCTGAATATCGGTGGCGAAGCGGAAGTCGGCGCCGAGCTCGAGCCGGGCGGCCAGGGCGGTCAGCACCTTCATGGTGGAGGCGGGGGCTATCATGTCGTCAGCGTGACGGGCAAACTCCACCCCGTTGTTGCCCTGGACGATGACGGCGTACTGGCCCCCCTTGGGCGGGGTCAGCGGGGTGGCCTGGGCCACCAGAGAAAAGAGAGCACAAAAACCAATCAACAGCCGCTGCATAGGATCCTCTAACTGAACGAAGGGCGCTGGCAGTGCGATGCGCCCCTGATAATCAAATCTGGTGACTGTCATTTGCCCGCCAGACGATGTGGCTAGGCGAGTGAGTTGGCAGTGCGGTACCGCCCTTCATAGTCAAAAATTTTCTCCTTCACCTGCCAGAAACGCCCAGACTTGCGGGCGATGACGAAATCCGGGTGACGAAACTGGTTCGATACGGCCAGCACGCTCGCCAGGGTGGTGAATTCGGGCTCCAGGCCCGGGGCGGGCCAATGATGACGCACAAAGCGTTGTTGAAACAAGCGTCGTGCGCCGCTGGTATGAAAGGCGAAGTACTCCGTCAGGGTGAGACCGTCCTCGTCGTGGTAGGTCACCTCCAGCCGTTCCCCCTGTTTGCCGCGCCCTGCGGTGAGGGTGAGTCCCGCACAGCGGATCACCATGCAGTCCTTGAGATTGAGCGCTTCCTTGAGCTTGTCGTCAGGATCCACCAGCAACTGATCGCAGCTCTGGCAGCGGCGGGCGGCGATGTCGTTTTCGGCGCCGCAGGCGGGACAGATCTTGGCGCGGAAGCGGTAGTCGCACTCCTCGCGGTGGCCCTCGTCATCTTCAAACAGTCCCTGACAGCGGCGGCCGTAGTGCTCGATCACCTTGCCCTCCTCGTCGGTCTTGCCCCAGAAGGTGTTGGCAAAGCCGCAGGCGGGGCAGGGCACCTGTACCGGCTCTGTGCCGGCGTGGGGTCTGGGCTCCCCCACCTCGGGGGCGAACAGGTTGAAGTTGTTGCCTGCATAGTCGAGTACCAGGCAATCGGTCTTGCCCGGCGAGAGGCGCAGGCCCCGGCCCACGATCTGCTGATAGAGGGACACCGATTCCGTGGGGCGCAGCATCACGATGAGATCCACGTGGGGGGCATCGAAACCGGTGGTGAGCACCGCCACGTTGACCAGAAACTTGATCTCTCGCCCCTTGAAGGCATGGATGAGGGCATCGCGCTCCGGCCCCGGCGTCTCGCCGGTGACGAGGGCCGCCGTCTGGGCTTTTGCCTGCAGCAGCCCCTGAATTTCCCGGGCGTGTTCGACGGTGGCGGCGAAGATCATCACCCCCTGGCGCTCGCGGGCATACTCCAGCACCTGGTTCAGGATATGGGGGGTGACCCGCTGCTGGCGTTTGAGTTCGCCATTGAGTTCTGCCTCGCTGAACAGACCGTTCTCCCGCGCCACCAGCTTGCTGAAGTCGTAGTGGACTATGGGGGCATCGATCATGCGCGGTGGCGTCAGGTAACCATTTTTGACCATGAAACGCAGCGGCAGCTCGAATACGCAGTCGCCAAACAGCCGCTCGCCGTGGCTCTTGACCATGCCGTGGTAGTGGCGCCGGTAGATCCAGCCCAGCCCCAGCCGATAGGGCGTGGCGGTGAGACCGAGGATCTTGAGGGCCGGATTGGCGGCCTTGAGGTGGCCTAACACCTGATGGTACTGGCTGTCGTCATCGAGCGAGACCCGGTGACACTCGTCGATGATGAGCAGCGAGAAGGCGCCGTCGAAGGCATCCAGATTGCGCGCCACCGATTGCACCGAGCCGAACACCACCTGGGCGCTCGCCTCCTTGCGGGCGAGCCCGGCGGCAAAGATGTCGGCCTTGAGCCCCCAGGCCTCGTACTTGGCGTGGTTCTGCTCCACCAGCTCCTTGACATGGGCCAGCACCAGCACCCGGCCACGGGCCTTGCGGGCCAGCTCGGCGATCACCAGACTCTTGCCCGCCCCGGTGGGCAGCACCACCACGGCGGGATCTGGGTGCTTGCGAAAGTGGCTGATCACGGCGTTGACGGCGTCGGTTTGATAGGGTCTGAGAACGAACATGAGGGGGTGGTGTTTGGACATGGTGCGGCGCAGGATGGCGCCATTATAGGGATCTTGGGGCCACAAAAACAGCGGGCCGGCATGATTGCCGGCCCGCAGGTACCACCAAGGCGCGCTTAGTGGAAGGGGAACAGGTAATTGAGCCAGCTACCCATGCGCATCAGGATCTTGCGCATGATGGCCACATGGTGGACATGCTCGGTGTAGATGGCGGCCTGGCCGCTGGAGCCCGCGATCACCTGATACTTGGCCCACTCGGGGTCGATGATCTCAAGGATGATGGGCAGGCGGCCCGGTACCTGGGCTGTGGTCTGATCGATGAGACCTGCCTGGGCCTGGATGTTGCCCGGTGCCATGGCGGGGATCACCGACAGCACCCTGGCCTTGAATATCTTGCCTGGGATACCGTCCAGTACCACCTCGGCCTCATCGCCATCCTTGAGCCGCTGCATGCTGTTTTGCCAGAACCAGCCGACGTAGGCATTTTCATCTTCATGGATGAAGGTCATCACGGGGCGATACATGAAGGGGGTAGCGATCATGCCCGGACGCAGCGCCAGCTGCACCACGTGGCCGTCGCTCGGGGCATAGACCACGGTCTGAGCCAGCTCGTACTTGGCGATGTTGAGCTGGGCGCTCAAGTCATCCAGCGACGCCTTCTGCTGGTCAATCTGGGCGACGATGTCGTCCACGTTGGCCTGGGTCACGTCGAGATCCCGCTGCTTGCCGATGCCGCGACGCATCAGCTCCTGAGCACGATCCCGGTCCAGGCTGGCGGAGCGCAGTCTGGAATCGAGGGCTTTGAGGAAATCCTTGTTGGAGGCGAGCCGTGCGGTCAGGCTGGCGACTTTCTCCTGGAAGGGCACCGCATCGAGGCGAAACAGCACATCACCCTGCTTGACTGGCTGGTTGGCCTTGACCGGCACCTCGATCACGCGACCCTTGACCAGGGGAACGACGGGGGTGGAGACGTAGTAATTGCGCGCCAGCTCGGAATAGGGGTGGTTGTAGTTCATCAGGACGATGAGGGCGCCGATGATGAAGACACCGCCGAGCACGGCGGTCGGTACAGTCCACTTGTTGAGCGGGATCTTGAAGATCTTGAAAATCCCTACACAGATGGCCGTATAGGTGAGGATAAGTAGCAAGTCCATGAAAGATTACCTATTTGTCGGTCTGTTCGAGCGTGGTCATGCGGGCCTGCAGGGCGGCAAGCTCTTGCTTGAGCGCGTTGATCTCATCTTCGTCTTTCTGCAATCGTTGATTGAAGCCCCAGCCGCGATCGGGACGATACACAGTGGCCCAGATCCAGAGGAAAGGCCAGAGCACATGCAGGGTGAACAGGCTGACCCAGCCGGCCACGTGAATGGCATCCTGGTGGGGGTGATTGCGATGTTTGGCAATCTCATACGGAATGTCGTGGATGACGATGATCCCGTAGAACATGACCAAGACGACGAACACCAATATTCCCAGGGCAATGTAATCAAGTACCATCGATTTCTCCCATCTTAGTCGCGAGGTAATGCCTTGTTTCGTCTAGACAAGGCATCCGGCCATGATGACAGCATATTAGCTGAGTGCAATAGTGCAACCGGGGAGTTGATATTCCGGTACAGGCTCGGTTAAACGCTTGGTTATTTATCATGCGCCATGAATTTCCTTCTATAAAATCAATCAGGAAAGATATTCGTATGTCTCGTAGCATAAAAGGGTGGTGCGATGGAGAGGCGATGCAGGATAAGCCGCTGGTTGGCGGTGTTGCTGTTGTTCAATATCACGTTGATTGGCAGGCCGTGGGCAGCAGAGCCCAGGCTGGAGCCAACCGAGCAGGAGAAGGCACAGACACTGGTGTTGCTTCACGAACCCATCGTCATGCTCCAGGCCAAGTTTGGCCGCCTGGACGGAGCGGCCAGGGTCCGATTGACCCATGAACGGATCCAGCGTCTGGATCCCGCCGACCTGATCCCCCCCATCACCGTTCTCAAAGGCAGCCGGCAAGGCCAGGAAACGCGGGAGTTTATGGTCAACGGCAAGCGGATCCTGGTGCTGGTGGAAGGCGACCTGGAAGCCCTCGACGAGCTGACGCTGGAGCAGGCGAGCGAGCTTGTCCGGCAGCGGCTCGACAGGGTACGCCTCAAATACCTTGAGTTACACTCGACCCCCTATCTGGTCAAGGCTGGCGGTATGGCGCTCCTGGCCAGCGTGATCTTCTTCGGCCTCATCTGGTCGCTGCAATGGGGGCATAGACGAGTCAGGAAGTGGCTCGCCAATCGCCTGCTGCTGCAGAAGGGATTGATCCCCCACCAGTGGCGTCAAGTAGCGGGCAACGTGGAGGTCCGCTTGCTCGGCCTCCTGACCCTGCTGCTGCTCTTCATGCTCACCTATGGCTGGCTCACCTATGTGCTCGGCCTCTTCCCCCATACCCGGGCCTGGAGCGAGCAACTGGGTGACTCCCTGTTTACTCTGTGCGGCGACATGCTGGAGGGCATGATTGCGGCCATGCCCGGTCTGGTGACCGTGCTGTTGATTGTCGCCATCACCCGCTTCTTCATCCGGATGCTGGCCATTCTCTTCGATCGCATCGAGCAGGGACAGTTTCGTGTGCAGGGGTTGCACGCCGAGACCATTGGGGCCACCCGGCGGCTACTCTCCGTGGTGATCTGGCTGTTTGCCCTGACGGTGGCCTACCCCTATCTGCCCGGTGCCGACTCCGACGCCTTCAAGGGGATCAGTGTCTTCTTTGGCCTGATGGTGACCCTGGGATCGGCGGGAATCATGAACCATGCCATGAGTGGCTTGGTGCTCATCTACTCTCGTGCCCTGCGACCCGGCGATCTGGTGCAGATTGGCGAGGTGGAGGGGATGGTGAGCGAGCTCAATGCCCTCTCCACCAAGCCGGTGACGCGCCAGGATCATGAGGTGACCCTGCCCAACGCCGTGGTGGTGGGGGGCAAGGTGGTGAACCTGACCCGGCTGGCGGGGGAGAAGGGGGTTGCACTCCTGACCAAGGTGACCATCGGCTACGATGCGCCCTGGCGCCAGGTGCATGCCATGCTGGAGTTGGCGGCCCGGCGCTGCACCCAGCTCAACCAGGACGAGCCGCCTCTTGTGCGTCAGTTGAATCTGCAGGATTGGTACGTGGAATATGAGCTGCAGGTACGGATGAAAGACGGCCTGCTGCCTGCCGTGGTCAAGACGGAGCTTCACGGGCATATCCAGGATGTGTTCAACGAGTTTGGAGTGCAGATCATGTCCCCCAACTTCATTGCCCAGCCGGAGCAGGCGGTGCTGGTGGCCAGGGAGCACTGGTACCAGGCGCCTGCCAAGGGGCCCGGGGCGACCAGCAAAGGGTAAGCCCCTGGAAAATGAAGAGGCCCGGCAGCAATGCCGGGCCTCTTGTCATGGGGAAAGTGTAGTCTCGCGACTCAGCTCTCCTTGGCCTCCCTCAGCTGGGAGGGCCTGAACTTTATCAGGAAGACCAGGGTGATCAGGGCGGTACTCACCAGACCGATGATGGTGGATACGTTCATCGCCAGCCCGAAACCGATGGGGGCGTTGGCCAGGTAGGTGATCACCACGGCGGTCATGAAGATGGCGGGGATGGTGCAGATCCAGTGCAGCTTGCCCTCCTTGATGAGGTAGGCAGCCGCAGCCCACAGCATGATGACGGCCGTGGTCTGGTTGGCCCAGCCGAAGTAGCGCCAGATCACCCCGAACTCGGCCTTGGAGATGATGAAGCCGAGGATGAACATGGGGATGGCGATCAGCAGACGCTTGGCCAGCGGCTTCTGGGTCATCTTCAGGAAGTCCGCCACGATGAGGCGGGCACTGCGAAACGCGGTGTCACCCGAGGTGATGGGCAGGATCACCACGCCCAGGATGGCGAGGATGCCGCCGACGGTGCCGAGCAGGCTGGTGGAGACTTCGTGTACCACAGCCGCCGGGCCGCCGTTGGCCATGGTGGCGTTGAGCGCTTCGGTGCTGTCGTAGAAGGAGAGGCCCAGGGTGCACCAGATAAGGGCGATGATGCCTTCACCTATCATGGCGC
Source organism: Aeromonas sp. S2(2024) (assembly GCF_041402505.1). Taxonomy (NCBI): domain Bacteria; kingdom Pseudomonadati; phylum Pseudomonadota; class Gammaproteobacteria; order Aeromonadales; family Aeromonadaceae; genus Aeromonas; species Aeromonas sp. S2(2024). The sequence continues at coordinate 30,630 of NZ_JBGLRL010000019.1, read as the reverse complement.
CGTAGAAGATGAAACGGCCGGACTTCTCGTTCTGCATGCAGCGCGCCATCAGCGGAGACTGGGTGGCGTGGAAGCCCGAGACCGCGCCGCAGGCGATGGTGATGAACAGCAGCGGCCAGAGCGGCAGCTCGGTCGGGTGCAGGTTGGAGAAGTCCATCCCGGTGTTGTAGAAGCCCTTGCCCGAGAAGATGAGGCCGACGATGAGACCGACCGACATGAACACCAGCAGGGCGCCGAAGATGGGATAGAAGCGGCCGATGATCTGGTCGATGGGGACTATGGTGGCGAGGATGTAGTAGGCAAAGATCGCCACGATCCAGTAGACCAGGTCGGTGGAGGTGAGGTTGGCCAGGAGGCCTGCCGGGCTCAGCACGAATACCACGCCCACCAGCATCAGCAGTACCACGGCAAACAGGTTCATGAAGTGCTTGGCGGCGGTGCCGAGGTGTTCACCGACCACGGTCGGCACAGAGGCGCCCTTGGCTCGCACCGACAGCATGCCGGAGAAGTAGTCGTGTACCGCGCCCGCAAAGATGCAGCCGAACACTATCCAGAGCATGGCGACCGGGCCATAGAGGGCGCCGAGTATGGGGCCGAAGATGGGGCCGACGCCGGCGATGTTGAGCAGTTGCACCAGGTAGACTTTCTTGTCCGACATGGGGACATAGTCCACGCCATCGGCCATGGTGATGGCGGGGGTGGCAAGTTCGGGTTTCGGGCCGAATATCCGCTCGACGAATTTGCCGTAGATGAAGTAGCCCGCGACCAGCAGACCGACACAGAGGAAGAACCAGATCATTGTTACGCTCCAGCATTGTTATTTTATGGTGTGCGCGGTCAGTCTAGGTGGGGACTTCTGTTAACGGCAGGTAAAAGCGGGTGAGCGGCGACATGGCGACCCAAGCGGTCGCCTGCTGTGATCCGGCGCACAGTGGCGCCCTTATTCCAGCCCCAGCTCGTCTTTCAGCTCCTTGAGATAGCGTCGGCTGACCGGCACCCGGGCGCCGCTCGGGGTGACTATCTGGGCCAGCTGGTTTTCCAGCAACTGGATCTCGAAGATCGCACTCGGGGCCACCAGGTACTGACGGTGGCAACGCAGCAGCGGGGTCTTCTCCTCGAGGGATTTCAAGGTGAGCTGGGTGTGAAACAGCTCCCCCTGACAGGCGACGTGCACGCCGCCGAGATCCGAGAAGGCATACTCTACCTGCTCGATGGGCAACAGCCGCACCCGGTTGTGCAGATAGCCGGGGATGTGGCGAATGGCCGGCGCCAGCGCCGCCACCGGCTGGGGGCTGAGATCCTGGCGCAGGCGGCTTAGCGTCTTGGCGAGGCGGGCAGGCTCTACTGGCTTGAGCAGATAGTCGAAGGCGTTCTCCTCGAAAGCCTGGATGGCGTACTCATCGAACGCGGTGACAAACACGATGCGGGGCAGGGGATCGAGCATGGCCACCAGCTCCATGCCGCTGAGTTTGGGCATCTGGATGTCGAGAAATACCACGTCCGGTTTGAACCGCTGGATGAGGCCAAGCGCTTCGATGGCATTGGCGGCCGAGCCCAGGATCTCGATGTCGGGATCGCTGCCGAGCAGCTCGGCCAGCTCCTCGCGGGCATAGGGTTCATCGTCGACGATCAGGGTGCGGATCATGTCGGCTCCTTGGCAGGGGATTGCGGCTGTCTGGGCAGGGTGAACGAGACCCGGGTCCACTGCTCAGGCTCACACTGCACCCGGATGCCAAAGCGCTCGCCGAAGGCACTCCTGAGCCGCCTGTCCACAATGCTCATGCCAAGGCCATCGCCCTGTGAACCCGGTGGCCAGGCCCCGGCATTGTCCTCCACGCAGAGGGTGACACTGTCCTGGTCCTCCTCGGCGAAGAGCCGGATCCGTCCCTGTTCGATCAGGGAGCCGGTCCCGTGTTTGATGGCATTCTCGATGAGGGGCTGCAGGGTGAAGCTCGGCAGTTGCACGTCGGCCAGGTGCGGCGGGATCTCGTTGATGACGGTCAGGCGCTCGCCAAAGCGTGCCTGTTCTATCTCCAGATAGGACTGGCAGTGCTCCTGCTCTTCCTGCAGGGTGGCCAGATCGTTCTGACGCTTGAGGTTCTTGCGAAAGAACAGTGACAGATGCAGCAACAGCTGGCGTGCCCGTTCGGGGTCGCGCCGGGTGATGGCACTGATGGTATTGAGGGTATTGAACAGAAAATGGGGATTGATCTGCGCCTGAACGAGCTTGAGCTCTGACTGGACCAGCAATCGCTGCTGCTGCTCCAGCCGCCCGCTCAGCAACTGTTGTGACAGCAGGTTGGCTATCCCTTCCCCCAGGGTGTGGTTGATCTTGAGGAAGAGCCGCTTCTTGGGTTCATAGAGCTTGATGGTGCCGATCACGCCTCTGTCTCCCTGCAGCGGGATCACCAGCACGGAGCCGAGCTGGCATTGGGGGGAGATGCTGCAGCGATAGGGGTGGCGGTTGCCATCGGCAAACAGCACCTTGTTCTGGGCGATGGCCTGCAGGGTGATGGCGGACGTGATGGGGGTACCCGGTTTGTGGTGATCCTCCCCCGTGCCGATGAAGGCGAGGATCTTGTCGGTGTCCGTGATGGCGACGGCGCCGACCCCGGTCTCCTCCTGCACGATATGGGCTATCTTGCGACTCGCCTCGGGAGTGAAGCCCTGGGTCATGATCCCCAGAGTACGATTGGCTATGGTGAGCGCCTTGGCCGAAAAGACCCGGGAGAACTTCTCGTACATTCGCTGCTGGTCGCGGATCATGCTGATGAAGAGTGCCGCACCACAGGCGTTGGCGAGGATCATGGGGGTGGCGATGGTGCGCACCAGCAGCAGGGACTTGTCGAACGGGGTGGCGACCAGCAGGATGATGAGCATCTGCATGATCTCGGCCGCAAAGGTGGTGAAGAAGGCAATCCGGGGCTGGAACAGCGCATCCACCCGGTTCGTCTGCATCAGCCGCCAGTGCACCAGGCCACCCAACAGCCCCTCGCACGTGGTGGAGATGGCGCAGGCGAGATCGGTAAAGCCGCCCAGGGTATAGCGATGCAGGCCCCCGGTCAGTCCCACCAGGAAGCCCACCAGAGGGCCTCCCAGCAGTCCTCCCAGCACGGCGCCGACGGCACGGGTATTGGCGATGGCATCGTCGATATCCAGCCCCACATAGGTGCCCAGTATGCAGAAACAGGAGAAGATAACGTATATCAGTATCTTGTGAGGAAGCCTGACTGAGTAGTTGGCCAGTGGGCGCAGCAAGGGACTCTTGGAGAAGAGGTAGGCGATCACTAGGCTGACGCTCATCTGCTGGAGCAGGGAGAGGACTAATTGCATAAAAAACCTTCCTCAAGAATCATCCCGGGCCAGAACGCCACCGAGGCGTACTGTGAGCAAGATCCTGTCTTGCTGCAGGACTCGGCCCCATGGCGGGGGAAGTTTGCCAGAATGAAAAAATAAAACCATATAAAATCAGCACGTTAAATTGATATTTGTGTAACCGGGCGGCACTTGATATTGCTGGAGAGAGCATGAATGTGCCCGCTGGGTACGCCACATGGAGGTGGCATGCTCCGCCCGGCCTTTGGCTGGGCGTTTTTTATCCAGCTCCAATGGCGGACAGTTTTGAGGGGGCTCGAGCAATTATTCAGGTTTGTCCAATGAGTTATCCCCAGCTTCTGGGGATAACTCAGAAGGCGAAATAGTAGCAGACGCGTCGGCCTAGATGGAAAAACAACCGCTGCCCCTCATCCAGCTCCTCCTGCCTGAGGGTGGCGATGATGCTTCTCTCATCTTCCCGCAGATCGATCATGGCCACGGCTTCCGGGCGCTGCCCCTTGATGTAGGGTTGCACCTTGGGTTTGAGGGGCATGGTGGGTTCGCTCGAGAACACCAGCGCCACCGTATCATCCTCCAGGCGTACCAAGGATCCGGGCGGATAGACCCCCAGCACCTTTATCAACAATCTGACCAGATCTTGATCGAATTTCTTCTGGGACAACTTGTAGAGCTGGCCGATGGCCTGACTCGGCCCCGCGGTGTGGAGGCCGCTGCGCGGGTGCAGCAGTTCGTCGTAATAGTCCACCAGGCCGATGAGGCGGGCGAGGGGAGGGATCCTGTCACCCTGAATACCGAGGGGAAAGCCGCTGCCGTCCAGCCGCTCGTGGTGGAGATGGGCAACCTCGCGGATCCTGGGTTCGAAGGCCTGCAGCTGGTTGAGCATCTCCAGCCCGTACTGGGGATGCATGTTGAGAAAATTGAGCTCCGCCTTGCTGAGTTCTCCCCGTTTCTGGGTGATCTGGCTCGGGATCCTGAGCTCGCCGATATCGTGCAGCAGGCCGGCCAGCCCTGCCTCCTCGATCTCGATATGGCTCATGCCGAGCTCCCTTGCCATCAGCATGGCGATGAAGGCCACGCTCAGGCTGTGTTGCAGCAGGATGTCCGTGTGCTGGCTGCGAATGAGGTGCAAACCCAGAGGTCCCTGATGGTCGGCGAGGCGGGTGGCGACGATGCGCACCATCTGGGCGGTGTTGGCCAGCCCCTCGTCGGGCTTGAGATTGAGGGCGCCGAGGGCGTCACGAAGATCTGACAGGGATTGGCCGAATGCCTTGTCGGCGGTGCGCAGGGAGCGGCGAAAGGCCTTCTCGTCGAATGTGGATTCGGTCGGAAGGGGGGAGGCATCTTGCGTCGCACCGAGCTCAAATGAAGGGGCTGGCTCTGCACGCAGGAGGGGCTCGACGGGGAGATCGCTCTTGTCGGGATCCACCATCAGCAGGGTGAGTTCGAGGTGACGGAGGATGTCGAGCTGCTGCTGGTCGCGGATCTTGAAGGCATTGAACATGAAAGGGTGGTTGGTCCATCCCGTGGGGAGATGGATGTAATGGCCGATTTTCAACTGCTCGATGGAGGCCTGTATCAGCGCCATAGACTCGCTCTTCTGTCGAATTTGCCTATCAACAAGCTAGCAAAATTAAACAGATAGACAAACAAAAAAGCCCGCGCATGTGCGCGGGCTCTTGTCATCCGGACCGGTTATCAGGCCTTGGATTTTTTCTTGCTGTCTACCTTGGCGTCGACTTTGGCCTCAACCTTGGTCGCTACCTGAGCTTCCTCGATGAAGGGACGGCCATAGTAGGTGTCCATCAGGATGGCTTTGAGCTCGGTGATCAGCGGGTAGCGCGGGTTGGCGCCAGTGCACTGGTCATCGAAGGCTTCCAGCGCCAGCTGGTCAACCTTGGCCAGGAAGTCGGTCTCGTTCACGCCGGCTTCACGGATGGAAGCAGGGATCCCTAAGGTCGCTTTCAGCTCGTCCAGCCAGGTCAGCAGTTTCTCGATCTTGGCCGCGGTGCGGTCACCGGCAGCAGTCAGACCCAGATGGTCGGCCACTTCGGCGTAGCGACGACGAGCCTGCGGACGGTCGTACTGGGAGAACGCGGTCTGCTTGGTCGGGTTGTCGTTCGCGTTGTAGCGGATGACGTTGCTGATCAGCAGGGCGTTGGCCAGGCCGTGCGGGATGTGGAACTCGGCACCCAGCTTGTGGGCCATGGAGTGGCACACACCCAGGAAGGCGTTGGCGAACGCGATACCGGCGATGGTGGCGGCGTTGTGCACCTTCTCGCGGGCAACCGGGTCGTTGGCACCGTTCTGGTAGCTGGATGGCAGATACTCTTTGAGCAGTTTCAGGGCTTGCAGCGCCTGACCGTCGGAGTACTCGTTGGCCAGCACGGACACATAGGCTTCCATGGCGTGGGTCACGGCATCGATACCACCGAAGGCGCACAGGGATTTGGGCATGCCCATGACCAGGTTGGCATCCACGATGGCCATGTTCGGGGTCAGCTCGTAGTCGGCCAGCGGGTACTTCATGCCGGTGGCGTCGTCGGTCACGACCGCAAACGGGGTCACTTCAGAACCGGTACCGGAAGTGGTGGTGATGCAGACCAGTTCGGCCTTCACGCCCATTTTCGGGAACTTGTAGATACGCTTGCGGATGTCCATGAAGCGCATGGCCAGGTCTTCGAACGCGGTGTCCGGGTGCTCGTACATGACCCACATGATCTTGGCGGCATCCATGGGTGAACCACCGCCCAGGGCGACGATCACGTCCGGCTTGAAGGAGTTCGCCATCTCGGCGCCCTTGCGTACCACGGACAGGGTGGGGTCAGCTTCCACTTCGTAGAAGATTTCCACTTCCATGTTCAGCTTCTTGAGCAGACGAACCACTTCATCGGCATAGCCGTTGTTGAACAGGAAACGGTCGGTGACCACCATGGCGCGCTTCTTGCCTTCCAGGTCGCCCAGGGCGATCGGCAGGGAGCCACGACGGAAGTAGATGGATTTCGGAAGTTTGTGCCACAGCATATTTTCTGCCCGTTTTGCGACTGTCTTCTTGTTGATCAGGTGCTTGGGACCGACGTTCTCGGAGATGGAGTTACCACTCCAGGAGCCGCAACCCAGGGTCAGGGACGGGGCGAGCGCGAAGTTGTACAGGTCACCGATACCGCCCTGGGTGGAGGGGGTGTTGATGAGGATACGGGCAGTCTTCATCTTGTCGCCGAAGTACTTGATGCGGTCGGCGTTGCGATCCTGGTCGGTGTAGAGGCCGGAGGTGTGGCCGATACCACCGATGTTGACCATGTCGCAGGCCATTTCGACGGCTTCTTCGAAGTTCTTGGCGCGGAACATACCCAGGGTCGGGGAGAGTTTCTCGTGAGCGAACTCGTCTTCTGCACACAGCTCCAGACCTTCACCGATGAGGATCTTGGTGGTGGCAGGCACGGTCACACCGGCCATGGCGGCGATCTTGGTGGCGGGCTGGCCCACGATGTCGGCGTTCAGGGCGCCGTTGATCAGCAGAACTTTACGCACCTTGTCGGCTTCGTCCTTGGAGAGGATGTAGCCGGCGTGAGTTGCGAAACGCTCCTTGACCTGGTTATAGATGGAGTCGACCACGATGACGGCCTGCTCGGACGCACAGACCACGCCGTTGTCGAAGGTTTTGGACATCAGGATGGAGGCGACGGCACGCTTGATGTCGGCGGTTTCGTCGATAACGATGGGTACGTTACCGGCGCCCACACCGATGGCGGGTTTGCCTGAGGAGTAAGCGGCCTTCACCATGCCCGGGCCACCGGTGGCCAGAATAAGGTTGATGTCGTTGTGCTTCATCAGGGCGTTGGACAGTTCAACGGACGGTTGGTCGATCCAGCCGATGATGTTCTTCGGTGCACCGGCGGCGATGGCTGCATCCAGTACCAGCTTGGCTGCGGTATTGGTGGAGTTCTTGGCGCGGGGGTGCGGGGAGAAGATGATGGCGTTGCGGGTCTTCAGGGAGATGAGGGCCTTGAAGATTGCAGTGGAAGTCGGGTTGGTGGTCGGTACGATACCGCAGATGATGCCTACCGGCTCGGCGATGGTGATGGTACCCATCTCGTCGTCCTGGCTCAGGATGCCGCAGGTCTTCTCGTCTTTGTAAGCGTTATAGATGTATTCGGAGGCGAAGTGGTTTTTGATGACCTTGTCTTCGATGATACCCATGCCGGACTCAGCCACTGCCATCTGGGCCAGGGGGATACGGGCGTTGCTGGCTGCCAGGGCAGCGGCGCGGAAGACTTTGTCTACCTGCTCTTGCGAGAAGCTGGCGAATTCACGCTGGGCTTCCTTGACGCGGGCAACCAGTGCATCCAGTTCAGCCAAATTGGTTACTGCCATGTTTATCTCCTGATGATTTGAAAACTGTTTAGTAAGACCTTGGCAATGCCCGGCAATTATAGTCGCCCTGTCAAGGAGAGAATCACCACAACGGGGTATTTACATGCCTTACTAAATTGTTTTCTGACCCGATTATAGAGCGGGGATGTGTCAGAAAAGATTGATCTGGATCATATGTAACAAAAGAACAAAAGAAATTTTGTTTCACCATCCCGAACGGTCAGATGTTACGGGTTTGTAGAGTAGAGTGCCGGGGGGATGAACACGAGGTGAACAAGCGCTTTTCTACCGAATGACGGCTGTCGGGTCACCCACTCTCCGCTGTTTCAGTGGTGGCAAAGAGGGCGGTGAGTGCCAGCATGGTGCCGTCCCCGGAGATCCTCTCGGCCGTGAATGGGTGCAGACGTTTCATTTCTGTTGGAAAAATGGTGGTTGCTTTCATCCGGTGACAGGCTTGGGGGCGAGATATCTGATGGTTGTGCGGCAAACAGCGGGGGCGATCCCTGTTCGCGTACAGTGCGGATGCGGATCAGGGGCGGCGAGAAAGGTCACCATGAAGATCAAGATCGCGTGTCAACGTGGAGACGAGCAGTGGTGGTGAATGCGGGTTATCGCCTGGGATCGTCAGGATCAATCCATGAAAATGGCTCTTTATTGCATGGAAATCTTGTGATGAGTGGATGGGGCGACATAAAACGCCAGCAGACTTTGCTGAATTGTTAAGTTGATATCATTGCCATTAACAACTCGATGTGTTGATTTTTGTCGATTCATTAGAGGAACTAACTAAAAAGCCCCGGAAAGGGTGAGATTATTTGATTGGAGAAGGGAAATAGCATGGTGTAAATTTACGCGCAGTTTGACGGGGATGGCCCTCGGTGGCCCGAATTGGTTCTGGATGGCGCTTATGGCAGCAATTGACTTCTCTTTATACCTGAAATTTTTCGTTGGCCTGTTTGCGATCATCAACCCGCTGGGTCTGTTGCCGGTCTTTGTGAGCCTGACGGGCCACATGCAACCGGATGAGCGCAGGAAGACCAACACCACGGCCCACATTGCCGTGATGGTCATCCTCATGGTCTCCATGTGCATGGGGCAGCTGATCCTCGATGGTTTCGGCATCTCGCTCGCGTCGTTCCGCATTGCCGGTGGCTCACTCATTACCCTGATCGCCTGGTCCATGTTGCAGGGCAAGCTGGGGGAGGTGAAGCACAACAAGCAAGAGAAGGGTGAACTGGCCGCGCGCGAATCCATCGCTGTGGTGCCGCTGGCTCTGCCCCTGATGGCCGGCCCCGGTGCCATCTCGTCCTCCATCGTCTATGCCAGCCAGAAGACTCTGCCCCAGCTGCTGGGCATGTTCCTGGTCGTGGTGGCCTTTGCCTACTGCTCCTGGCTCATCTTCCGTGCTGCCCCCCTGCTGTTCAAGCTGATGGGCAATACCGGCATCAACGTGGTGACCCGGATCATGGGTCTCATCATGATGTCCCTTGGCATCGAGATCATGGTGGCAGGGATCAAGGGAGTCTTTCCCGGATTGATGTGATTCAGGTCTGTTTTGTCGGAGCCGGTCCTCGTGACCGGCTTTTTATTGTTTCTTTTTTGTTAGTCATTTCCTAGAATCGAGCGGCTTTGTATGAAAAACACCCATTGCTCGATATTTAAATGCTGAATAAATGGTTTAAAGCTGTTTTTTTGACCGTCAAAGCCGCCCCTACCTGATGATATCTATTGCATTATCAGAATTGTCAGGGAATTATGCGGGCAGCGGGATTTTTATCTCGTGAATGGACAAATGCATGGAATGTTCTTGTTGGAGTATGGAAATGACTCATAGAAAAACAATTATTAATACCCTTTTATTGACTGCACTCTTTGGTGGCGCCACCCTGGCACACGCCGCCGACGTCCCCGCCGGCACCAAGCTCGCTCCCGAGCAAACCCTGGTGAAAGGCAATGGCTCCGAGCCCGCCACCCTGGATCCGCACAAGACCGAAGGAACGGTTGAATCCAATATTCTGCGCGACCTGTTCGAAGGTCTCGTCACCTCAGGCCCCAAGGGTGAAACCCTGCCCGGCGTCGCCGAGTCCTGGGAAACCAAGGACAACAAACACTTCGTGTTCCACCTGCGCAAAGATGCCAAGTGGTCCAATGGGGATCCGGTCACCGCACACGACTTCGTCTTCGCCTTCCAGCGGGCCGTGGATCCCAAGACGGCTTCTCCTTACTCCTGGTACATGGAGATCCCGACCATCACGAATGCGACCGACATCATCGGTGGCAAGAAACCGGCCGACACCCTGGGGGTGAAAGCCAGCGACGATTACACCTTCGAAGTGCAGCTGGAGAAGGCGGTGCCTTACTTCGTCAGCATGCTCTCTCACACCACCACCTATCCGGTGCCCAAGAAAGTGGTCGAGAAGTTTGGTGACAAGTGGACCCAGCCCGGCAACATGGTTTCCAACGGCGCCTATGTGCTGAAGGATTGGGTGGTCAACGAGCGCGTCGACGTCGAGCGCAACCCCAGCTACTGGAACAACGCCAAGACGGTGATCGAGAAGGTGACCTACCTGCCGATCCAGTCCACCAACGCCGAGCTGAACCGCTACCTGGCCGGTGAAGTCGATCTCACCTACAACATGCCGATCGAGCGCTTCAAGCAGATGAAGAAGGAGCACCCGAACGAGGTGCAGGTCAGCGGTTATGTAGGCACCTACTACTACCAGTACAACTTCAAGCATAAGCCGTTTGACGACGTGCGTGTGCGCACCGCGCTCTCCTACGCCATCGATCGCAACGTGATTGCCGACAAGGTGATGGGCAAGGGCGAAACCCCGGGCTACACCCTGGTGCCTGATTTCGTCGACGGCTTCAAGCCGGTGGCCCCGGCCTGGTCCAAGCTGACCCAGGCAGAGCGCGACGCCAAGGCGAAAGAGTTGCTGACCGAAGCCGGTTACGGCCCGGGCAAGCCGCTCAAGTTCGAGCTGCTCTACAACACCGACGACAACCACAAGAAGGTAGCCGTGGCCGTTGCCTCCATGTGGAAGAAGCTGGGTGTGCAGGTGAGCCTGGTGAACCAGGAGTGGAAGACCTACCTGGAAACCAAGAAGCAGGGCAACTTCGACGTAGGCCGTGCCGGCTGGATTGCGGACTACAACGAAGCCTCCTCCATGCTGGATCTGATGCAGACCACTCACGGCAACAACGACGGCAAGTACTCCAACACCGCCTTTGACAAGCTGATGAACGAGTCTCGCAACCAGGTGGATGCGGCTGCGCGCAACAAGCTCTATGTCCAGGCCGAAGATATCCTGGCCAAGGACATGCCAATCGCCCCCATCTACCAGTACGTGACCTCGCGCATGGTCAAGCCCTATGTGGGCGGCTACCCGGCCAACCCGCTGGACAACCTCTACAGCAAAGACATGTACATCATTGCTCACTGAGTAAAGCAACAAGTCGCATAACAAGCAGGCCCGCCGGACGGCGGGCCTTTATTACAACCGCGACCCTTTGGAAGCAGTACAGGACAGGAAATGTCTATGTTGAAATTCATCCTTAAACGTCTATTGGAAGCGATCCCGACTCTGCTGGTCTTGATCACCGTCTCCTTCTTCATGATGCGCTTCGCGCCGGGTAACCCCTTCACCAGCGAACGCGCCCTGCCGCCGGAAGTGTTGGCCAACATCGAGGCCAAATATGGCCTGGACAAGCCCATCGGCGTGCAATACCTCACCTATCTGGGCAACCTGGTCCAGGGCGATCTGGGGCCCTCCTTCAAGTACAAGGACTTCACCGTCAATGATCTGGTGAGTCAGGCGCTGCCGGTCTCCGCCAAGATTGGCTCGGTCGCCTTCCTGCTGGCGGTCACGCTGGGAGTTACGTTCGGCACCATTGCGGCCTTGAAACAGAACACCCTCATCGACTATCTGCTGATGTCGTCGGCCATGGCCGGGGTGGTGATCCCGGGCTTCGTGCTGGCACCCTTGCTGGTGCTCTTCTTCAGTATCTATCTGGGCTGGTTCCCGGCGGGAGGCTGGCAGGGAGGCGGGGTGCAGTTCATGGTGCTGCCGGTGTTCGGCATGATGATGTATTACATCTCCGCCATCTCCCGCATCATGCGTGGCAGCATGATCGAGACCATGAACTCCAACTTCATCCGTACCGCCCGCGCCAAGGGGTTGCCGCTGCGCCACATCATCCTGAGACACGCGCTGCGTCCGGCCATGCTGCCGGTGGTCTCCTATCTGGGCCCGGCCTTCGTCGGCATCATCACGGGTTCCGTGGTGATCGAGACCATCTTCGGTCTGCCTGGCATAGGTCAGCTGTTCGTCAACGGTGCCCTCAACCGTGATTACTCCATGGTGCTCGGCCTGACCATTCTGGTCGGCGCCCTCACCATCACCTTTAACGCCGTGGTCGATATTCTCTATGCCGTCATCGATCCCAAGATCCGTTACTAAGCCGGGAGTACATCATGGTTGTCACAACTGAAAAACGCGAAGCCATCGAGGCATTCGCCCAGAAAGTGGAAGTGGTGGAAGGACGCTCCCTGTGGAAGGATGCCCGTCGCCGTTTCCTGCGCAACAAGGCGGCGCTGACCAGCCTCATCATCCTGACCATCATCGGTCTGGCGGTGATCGTCGGGCCGCACCTGTCCCAATACACCTTCGATGATCCGGACTGGGGGGCCATGCAGGCCGCTCCTGACATGGAGACGGGGCACTGGTTCGGCACCGACAGCCTGGGGCGCGATCTGTTCGTGCGCACCCTGCTCGGTGGTCGCATCTCGCTCATGGTCGGCATCATGGGGGCCGTGGTGGCCGTCATCATCGGCACCCTGTATGGCGCCGCTTCCGGCTTCATCGGCGGTCGGGTCGACAGCCTGATGATGCGGGTACTGGAGATCCTCAACGCCTTCCCCTTCATGTTCTTCGTCATCATGCTGGTGACCTTCTTCGGTCGCAACCTGGCCCTCATCTTCCTCGCCATCGGCGCGGTGAGCTGGCTCGACATGGCGCGGATCGTGCGAGGCCAGACCTTGAGCCTCAAGAGCAAGGAGTTCATCGAGGCGGCCCACGTCTGTGGCGTCTCCAAGTGGAAGATCATCACCCGTCATATCGTGCCGAACGTGCTGGGCATAGTGGCGGTCTACGCCACCTTGCTGGTGCCGGGCATGATCATGTTCGAATCCTTCCTGAGCTTCCTGGGACTTGGGGTACAAGAACCCATGACCAGCTGGGGTGCCCTGCTGGATGAAGGCTCCAAGTCGATGGAAGTGGCCATCTGGCAACTCCTGTTCCCCGCCGGTTTCATGGTGGTGACCCTGTTCTGCTTCAACTTCCTCGGGGATGGTCTGCGTGATGCCCTCGATCCAAAGGATCGATAAGACGCCAAAGGACTGGTAGACGCCAACGGCGCCATAAGACCCATCCGCTGAACGCGCGGCGTCAGCCAGATGGGCAGGAAAGCATCACGAGAGATCGATAAGGAGTTTTGATATGAAGTTACTGGATGTGAAAGATCTGCGGGTCGAGTTCAAGACCCCGGATGGCAATGTGGTGGCGGTCAACGACCTCAACTTCTCCCTCTCTGCCGGAGAGACCCTGGGGATCGTCGGTGAGTCAGGCTCAGGCAAGTCTCAAACGGCCTTTGCCATCATGGGGCTGCTCGCCAAGAACGGCATCATTACCGGTTCTGCCAAGTTTCAGGGGGACGAGATCCTGAATCTGCCGGAGCACAAGCTCAACAAGATCCGCTCCGAGAAGATAGCCATGATCTTCCAGGACCCCATGACCTCCCTGAACCCTTATATGAAGGTGAAGGATCAGCTGATGGAAGTGCTGATGCTGCACAAGGGAGTGAGCAAGGCGGCGGCGTTCGAGGAGTCGGTGCGCATGCTGGACGCGGTGAAGATCCCCGAGTCGCGCAAGCGGATGAACATGTACCCCCACGAGTTCTCCGGTGGCATGCGCCAGCGGGTGATGATCGCCATGGCGCTCCTGTGCCGGCCGCAACTGCTTATCGCCGATGAGCCGACCACGGCGCTGGACGTGACTGTGCAGGCCCAGATCATGACCCTGATGAACGAGCTCAAGCGGGAGTTCAACACCGCCATCGTCATGATCACCCACGATCTTGGCGTGGTGGCGGGCATCTGTGACAAGGTGCTGGTGATGTATGCTGGTCGCACCATGGAGTACGGCCGGGTCAACGACATCTTCTATCGCCCGAGCCACCCCTATACCGAAGGCTTGCTGCGCGCCATTCCCCGTCTCGATACCGAAGGGGAAGTGCTGCCCACCATACCGGGCAATCCGCCCAACCTGCTGCGTCTGCCCACCGGCTGCCCCTTCCAGGAGCGTTGCCACCGGGCACACGAGATTTGCGGCCAGCAATCTCCAGTCCTGACCCCCTTCGGCGACGGACGGACAAGGGCCTGCCATTGGGTATCGGATGCCATGATCAAGGGGGTGAACTGATGGGTACTGACAAGAAACTGCTGCTGGAAGTGTCTGACCTCAAGGTTCACTTCAGCATCAAGAGTGACAAGGCCTGGCCCTGGGCCAAGCCCTCCGCCCTGAAGGCGGTGGATGGTGTCACCCTGCGCCTCTACGAAGGGGAGACCCTGGGGGTGGTGGGGGAGTCCGGTTGCGGCAAGTCCACCTTCGCCCGGGCCCTGATAGGTCTGGTACCGGCCACCGACGGCAAGGTGGTGTGGCTGGGCCAGGATCTGACCAAGCTCGAGCAGGGGGCGCTGCGGGAGAAGCGCAAGGAGATCCAGATGATCTTCCAGGACCCGCTGGCCTCCTTGAACCCACGCATGACAATCGGCGACATCATCGCCGAGCCGCTCATCACCTTCTACCCCACTCTCTCCAGGGAGCAGGTGAAGGAGAAGGTGCGGGCCATGATGACCAAGGTGGGGCTTTTGCCCAACCTGGTGAACCGCTACCCCCATGAGTTCTCCGGCGGCCAGTGCCAGCGTATCGGCATCGCCCGGGCGCTGATCCTGGAACCCAAGATGATCATCTGCGACGAGCCGGTCTCTGCGCTGGATGTCTCCATCCAGGCTCAGGTGGTGAACCTGCTCAAATCCCTGCAAAAGGAGATGGGGCTCTCCCTCATCTTCATCGCCCACGACCTGTCCGTGGTCAAGCACATCTCTGACCGGGTGCTGGTGATGTATCTGGGCAACGCGGTGGAACTGGGCACCCGTCAGGAGATCTTCGCCAATCCTCTGCATCCCTACACCAAGGCGCTGATGTCGGCGGTGCCTATTCCGGATCCGGATCTGGAGCGCAGCAAGGTGATCCAGATCCTGGAAGGAGATCTGCCCTCGCCGATGAACCCGCCGTCCGGCTGCGTGTTTCGTACCCGCTGCCCGGTGGCGGGCCCCGAGTGCGCCAAGACCCGCCCCATGCTGGAAGGGAACTTCGATCATGCGGTTTCCTGCCTCAAGGTGGACCCGCTCTGAACCAGAGAGCCGTATTCGGGGCGCCCAGGTGGCGCCCCGATTTTTTTGCAGGGGCAGATAAGATGCCCCTTGGCGCCACCTTTGGAGGCTGTTACTATCCGCCGCACAAGGGGAGTAACTTCTCGCCGGTTTGTCGTCATTACGGTGCACCCATATCCTGCAGTGCACCCGGCAGCCGGGCAGTTGATGAAGATCAGCTGTAAGTGAGACCTTGCCGAGAGGCAAGGTGTATCTGCTCCAAACGCAAACCCACGCCTCTCGGTCGTGGGTTTTGTCGTTTTGGGAGAAGTGAAAAATGGGTGAATGGTGGATGTGGACCGGTTTCTTCAGCATAGTGCTGGTCCTGTTGTGGATTGACATCCGCTTTGTCGGCGGCGGCAAGGCGCACAAGGTGTCTCTGAAAGAGGCGGGGATCTGGTCCCTCATCTGGGTCAGCGTGGCCCTGCTGTTCAACCTGGCCATCTGGCTCTGGCTGGATCACAGTGCCGGGCGTGAGATCGCCAACCAGAAAGGGCTGGAGTTCCTCACCGGCTACCTCATCGAGAAGGCGCTGGCGGTGGACAACGTCTTCGTCTGGCTGATGCTGTTTGGCTACTTTGCCATTCCGGCCGAGCTGCAGCGTCGGGTGCTGCTCTACGGGGTGCTGGGTGCCATCGTCATGCGTGCCGGCATGGTGTTCGCGGGCAGCTGGCTCATCGAGCAGTTCCACTGGATCCTCTACCTGTTTGGCGCCTTCCTGCTGCTGACCGGGGTCAAGATGCTGTGGGCCGCAGACAAGGAGCCGGATCTCGCCAACAACCCGCTGCTGGGCTGGATGCGTCGCCGCTTCAAGGTGACGGAGACGCTCGAGGGGGAGAAGTTCTTCGTCTGGCGTGACGGTGTGCGCTATGCCACCCCGCTGCTGCTCATCCTGGTGCTGGTGGAGGTGAGCGATCTCATCTTCGCGGTGGACAGCATCCCGGCCATCTTCGCGGTGACCACGGATCCCTTCATCGTACTGACCTCCAACATCTTCGCCATCATGGGCCTGCGCGCCATGTACTTCCTGTTGGCTGGCGTGGCCGAGCGCTTCGCCCTGCTGAAATACGGTCTGGCGCTGATCCTGATGTTCATCGGGGTCAAGATGCTGCTGCTCGATATCTTCAAGATCCCAACCGGCATCGCGCTCGGCGTGGTTGCGTTGATCCTGCTGGCCTCCATGGGGCTCAGCCTCTGGGTGACCCGCAAGAAGGTGATTGACCAGAAGAGAGTGTAAGCATCCGCAAAAAAGGGCTCCTTAGGGAGCCCTTTTTCATATCTGATCTGTGCTTAGCGCTTGATCTTCTTGGGGTTGGTGTAGCCCCAGACGGTGTACATGTCCGCCAGCAGAGCGCCGTTGTACTCTTCCAGATCAGACTGCTTCACTTCGGCATCCCCCTGACGGCCGAACAGCACCACCTCGTCACCGGGTTTGATCCCCTTGATGTCGGTCACGTCCACCATGGTGGTGTTCATAGAGGTCTTGCCCACCACAGGGGCCTTCTGGCCATGGATCAGCACATAGGCCTTGTTGCTCATGGCGCGGCGGTAGCCGTCGGAGTAACCCATCGGCAGGTTGGCGAGCAGGGAGTCGCGCTTGAGGGTGAAGGTGCGGTCATAACCGACGGTGTTGCCCGCCGGGTAGTGGTTGACGGAGGCGACCTGGGTCTTGAACGCCATCACCTTCTTGTACTCGGTGTAGGAGGGGATGGTGTCACCGTAGA
Organism: Aeromonas sp. S2(2024); assembly: GCF_041402505.1. Lineage (NCBI taxonomy): Bacteria > Pseudomonadati > Pseudomonadota > Gammaproteobacteria > Aeromonadales > Aeromonadaceae > Aeromonas > Aeromonas sp. S2(2024). Next base: position 13,707 of record NZ_JBGLRL010000019.1, on the reverse strand, counting down.
TGATGCCGCCCGGGCGTACCATGTCAAAGTAGGCTTCCGGCACTTCCAGGGTGGCGAAGGAGTTGGCGGCGTGGATGGTGAGCTTGCTGCGATCCAGCTTGCCGGCGTCGATCAGCCACTGGTAGTCAAGCTTGAACTGGGCCAGCCCCAGCTTGACGTCCTCTTTCTCCTCCACCGGGAAGTGGGTCATGATGCCGACCGGGGTGATCCCCTTCAGTTTCAGCATGGCCAGGGCATCGGCCTTGGCGTCATTCTGGCGCAGGTCGATGCCGTTGCGGCTCATGCCGGCGGAGTTCAGGCCGATGTGCACCGACACGTTGGTGTTATGGCGCTGTGCGATGTCGGCGATCCCCTTGGCGCTCTCCAGGCTGCCTACCAGCTCTTCCAGCTTGTAGGGCAGCGCCTGCTCTACCTCGACCGGGGTGGCGGCACGGACCCGCATCAGGCGCCCCTCGAAGCCCTTCTCGCGGGCCACGCGTGCCTCTTCATTGCTGGCGATGCCGATGCAGGGAATGCCCGCCTTGACCACGGAGGGCACCAGCAGATCGATGCCGTGGCCGTAGGCGTCCGCCTTCATGATGGCGCAGATCTGCGGGCCCTTGTCGCCGAGACGATCCTTGAGGGTCTGGATGTTGTGCTCGAAGGCGGTCAAATCCACTTCCAGCCAGGCGTTGGCGGCGGTCTGCTCCTGGCCGTTGCGGGTGTCACTGGCCAGCGGCAGATAGGGGGCGGCGACGGCCTGTCCGGCGAGCAACCCGAAGACCAGGGTCGCGAGCAGGGTTTTCTTGTGCATGGGATGGTTCCTTTTTATTGTTTCTGTTGAGGATGGGCTCGCGTCAGACGCAAGCAGTGGCATGGCTGGGTCAGCATGTTGCTATGCTAATGATATGTTTAAATTTTTACCCAGATACCGACGCTGCGAGTGTATCTCAATGGCGTCATTTGTGGCACTTGTTGCAGGAAGAAAATATGCGTTTCGAGCTGCGTATCCCACCCTTGTTATTGTTTGTCGTGCTCGCCCTCGCCATGTGGCTGGGGCGGGGGGAGGCGCAGGGGACGGGGCTCCTGCTGGTGTTGGCCACGGTGTTGCTGCTGGTGGGGGCCGTGCTGGGGGGCGGGGCGCTGCTGCACTTTCGCCGGGAGCGTACCAGCGTCCATCCGATCCGCCTGCAGCAGAGCCGGGTGCTGGTGACTCAGGGGGTCTATCGCATCAGCCGCAACCCCATGTATCTGGGGCTGCTGTGCTGGTTGATGGGGTTGGCTTGCTATCTCGGGGGCCCCTGGGTCTGGTTCGGCCCGCTGCTGTTGCTGGGTTGGCTCACCCGCTTCCAGATCCTGCCGGAGGAGCGGGCCCTGCGCGCCCGTTTCGGTATCCCCTATGTGCAATACTGCCGCCGTGTGAGGCGCTGGTGCTGACAGCCAAACGACAAGAGGCCCGCAGTTGCGGGCCTCTTGTCGAGTAACGGAGAACCTTAAACCTTGGCGAGGTCAGTCTCGCCCAGGGGCGCGGTCTCTCCCAGGCTGTCTTCCGTCTTGGCCACCACGCTGGCGGCGATGGCGTTGCCCAGCACGTTGGTGGCGGAGCGACCCATGTCGAGGAAGTGATCGATGCCGAGCAGCAAGAGGATGCCGGCCTCCGGGATCTGGAACTGGTTCAGGGTGGCGGCGATGACCACCAGGGAGGCGCGCGGCACCCCGGCCATCCCCTTGGAGGTGACCATCAGCAGCAGCAGCATGGTGATCTGCTGGGCCATGGAGAGCTCGATGCCATAGGCCTGAGCGATGAACATCACCGCGAAGGTGCAGTACATCATGGAGCCATCCAGGTTGAAGGAGTAGCCCATGGGCAGCACGAAGCTGGCGATGCGCTTGTCACAGCCGAACTTCTCCAGTCTGTCCAGGGTCTTGGGATAGGCGGCCTCGGAGCTGGCGGTGGAGAAGGCGAGCAGTATGGGCTCGCGGATCATGGCCAGCAGGGTCAGGATGCGACGGCGGATGAAGAGGCTGCCCATGGCGATGAGCAGCAGCCAGAGGCAGGCCAGGGCCAGGTAGAACTGGGCCATGAAGGTACCATAGGTGGCGAGGATGCCGAGCCCCTCCTTGGCGACCATGGCGGCGATGGCACCAAACACCGCGAACGGCGCGAAGTTCATCACGTAGCCGGTCACCTTCAGCATGATCTCGGCGGCGCTGGCCATCAGCATCACCACCGGTTTGGCGGCATCCCCCAGGGCGGCGGCGGCCAGCCCGAAGAACAGGGAGAACACCACGATCTGCAGGATCTCGTTGGTGGCCATGGCCTCGATCACGCTCTTCGGGATGGCGTGGGTCACGAAGTCCTTGAGGGAGATGGCGGTGGCGGCCACGCCAGAGCTGGCGCCGTCATCGGGCAGTGAGAGGGAGAGGCCGACCCCGGGCTGCATCAGGTGCACCATCACCAGCCCCAGGGTCAGGGACATCAGGGAGGCCAGCATGAACCAGCCCAGGGTCTTGGCGCCGATGCGGCCCACGGTGCGGGTGTCGCCCATCTTGGCGATGCCGACCACCAAGGTAGTGAACACCAGGGGGGCGATGATCATCTTGATGAGGCGCAGGAAGATGTCGGTCAGCAGGGTGATGTCGCTGGCAAAGGTGGCGGCCTGGGTCGGGGCAAACAGGCGATAGCCTTGCCCGGTAACAATGCCAAGCAACATCGCAATGAGGATGGCAACGGTCAATTTGTTCATTTTCATGGGGGGACAGTCTCGATATGTGCAGTGCCTGTGCAGGTGGGAAGGGGGCCACCTAAGTCCGTTTTTGTGATCCGGGCCATGGAATCCTGACAGCCGGTATGCTGGCAGCATGCCTAATCACGGAGGGGAAATCCAGCGACTTATATCAGAACTTTATGTTGCAATTAGTTGTATGTTATATGGTTCTTGTGAATTAATTATATTAATCGCTGCTTATTTTCATATTAGCCAGATAAATGGCTTCCAGGCTCTGGTCGTCCAATGGGGCTTTTCCCAGAGAGAAGATCAGCAGTGCCGAGGTGCGGTGCTCTACCTGCATCTCGTCCATGAAGGTGTCGGGTTCGTACTCATCAAAGCCGAACTGGGGGCGGGTCGGGGTGATCCTGACCGCATCCCGCGACAGGGTCAGCGTCTGCACCTGCACCCAGGCGTACCCCTGCGCCAGCGCTATCTCCCCCGCCCGCTTGAGCACATACTTGCGGGCCGTCTCCCTGTCCACCAGATCGTTGCCTACAAACTCCAACTGCCAGCGTGTCTCCCCGAGCCGGGACTGGGAGAAACCGGTCTGGCCGTTCCAGAAGGACTTTTCGCTGTCATAGGCGGTGGCGCAGCCGCCGAGCAGCAGCGAGCCGCACAGGGTGAGGGCGAACAAGAGGGGGGAGTTTGGTGACATGGTGCTGGCCCTTGGCTGAGAGGAAGTCACTACAGCACAACGTTGCCCACGAGACAATCGCCGACCCGGGGGCCGCCGGGGAGACAAAAAGAAAAAGCCTTGTCGTATGACAAGGCCTTTCTCGGGGAATTTGGTCGGTGTGAGAGGATTCGAACCTCCGACCCTCTACACCCCATGCAGATGCGCTACCTGGCTGCGCTACACACCGACGGAGTCAGCTCGGCTGACGGGGAGGGAGTTTATGGAGATGCCCCGACCCTGTCAACAGGGGAAATCCCGGTTCGAGATCGTTTGCCTGCTTTGCGAGCAACTTCGGATCAAAGTGCGACCAGTGGTGCATTTTGTCGGCACCTCAGCGCCGTCTTGCATGAAAAACGGCCGCCCTGGTGGGCGGCCGTTTGGCGTGAGTGACAGGCGTCGCTCTCAAGCAGGGATCAGCGGTTGAAGGTCAGTCGCTTGCCCAATACCTGATCGGTGACCTGACCGTTCTGCCAGGCGATCTGACCGTTCACCAGCGTCATGTCGATGGTGCTTTGGAAACGGTAGCCGTTGAACGGCGACCAGCCGCACAGGTAGAGCAGGTTGCTGTCGTTGACCACATAGGGCTTGCCGAGATCCAGCAGCACCAGATCCGCGAAGTAGCCCTCGCGGATGTAGCCGCGATCCTGCACCTGGAAGCGCTCGGCCACCGCGTGGGAGGTCTTCTTGACGATGGTCTCGAGGCTGAACACGCCGTTGTGGTAGAGCTCCAGCAGCGCCTGCAGGGAGTGCTGCACCAGGGGCACGCCGGACGGCGCCTTGAAGTAGCTGTTCTGCTTCTCCTCCCAGGTGTGGGGGGCGTGGTCGGTGGCGATGATATCGAGCACGTCGTTGCGCACCGCATCCAGCAGGGCGTGCTGGTCGGCGGCGCTCTTCACCGCCGGGTTGCACTTGATCTGGCTGCCCAGGGTGTCGTAGTCCGCCTCGTTGAAGAACAGATGATGGACGCACACCTCGGCGGTGATGTTCTTGTCCTTGAGATCCTTCAGGTCCGGGGTGGCGGTGAAGAGCGACAGCTCCTTGGCCGTGGTCAGGTGCAGCACGTGCAGCTTGGCACCGTACTGCTTGGCCAGGGAGACCGCCATGCTGGAGGATTTGTAGCAGGCATCGGCGCTGCGGATGCGGCCGTGCTCGCGCATGGGCACATCCTCGCCCCACTTGGCGCGGGCCTCGTCTTCCAGCACCTTGATGGAGGGGGTGTCCTCGCAGTGGGTGACTATCATGACCGGGCTCTCGCGGAAGATGGCCGCCAATGTCTCCTGGTTGTCCACCAGCATGTTGCCGGTGGAGGCCCCCATGAAGATCTTGATGCCGCAGGACTGCTTGGGATCGAGTTTCTTGATCTCTTCCAGGTTGTCGTTGGTGGCACCCAGGTAGAAGCTGTAGTTGGCGGCGGCGGAGTTGGCGGCTATCTGGTATTTGGCTTCGAGGGCATCGATGGTGGTGGTCTGGGGATTGACGTTGGGCATTTCCATGAAACTGGTGGTGCCACCGGCGACGGCGGCCCGGGATTCACTGGCGATGGTCCCCTTGTGGGTCAGGCCAGGCTCCCGGAAGTGCACCTGATCATCGATCATCCCGGGGATGAGGTGACGGCCTGCGGCATCGATCACCACGGCATCGGGGGCGCTGATGTCCGGGGCGATGCGGGCGATCCGCTCACCTTCGATCAAGACGTCGGAGGCATAGATGCGGCCTTCGTTGACCAGGGTGGCATTCTTGATAAGCAATTTGTTCATGGGGGGTTCCAGTTCCTTTGCCGATAATCCGGGGTCATAATATCGCAAACTGCACTTTCTCTGTAGCAAGGCCTGAGTAATGAAGTTATTTGTTAGAGATTTGACTGTGATCGATTCGAGCTATTTGTGCGAGCGTCGCGGCATGGTGGGTGAGAGCTGGCTGGTGGACATCGAGATGAGCGGTGAGCTCAACGAGATGAGCATGCTGCTGGATTTCGGGCGGGTGAAGAAGCTCATCAAGTCGATCATCGATGAAGAGGTGGATCACAAGCTGCTGGTGCCGGCCGAATGCCCCCTGGTCCATGTCCACGCTCTGGACGGCGGCGAGAGCACCGTGGATCTGCTGCGCCCAGGGCGTTCCATCCACCTGCGCTGCCCGACCCAGGGCTTTGCCTTCATTCCCGCCTCCCAGGTGGACAAGGAGTCGGTGACCCGCTATCTGCTGGCGGTGCTGGCCAAGCGGTTGCCGGGCAACATCAAGGATCTCTCCCTGACCCTGCGCCAGGAGAAGATCGAGGGCGCCTTCTACCACTACAGCCATGGCCTGAAGAAGCACGACGGCAACTGTCAGCGCATCGCCCACGGCCACCGCTCTCCGGTCGAGATCGAGGTGGATGGGGTGCGCGACGAGGAGCTCGAGCTGAACTGGGCCGAGCGCTGGGCCGACATCTATCTCGGTACCCAGGAGGACAAGGTGGCCCTCTCCGAGCTGGCGTTGAGCGAGCTGGCCAAGGCCCATCTGGGGGAACACCACCTGGGCTTCAAGTACGTGGCGCCCCAGGGGCTGTTCCAGCTCGCCATGCCGGCCGCCGAGGTGGAGATGATCGACACCGACACCACCATAGAGCTGCTGGCCCACTACATCGCCCGCGAGGTGAAAAAGCAGGTGGGGGAGAAATTCGTCAAGATTGTCGCCTATGAAGGGGTCGGCAAGGGTGCCATCGCCTACGCCTGATCTCCCTGCAAGCCCAATAACAACGAGGCCCCGCATCTGCGGGGCCTCGTTGTTTCACTGCCATGGCTCTGGGCGTCAGGCGCTGAGCCGGAAGCGCTGCACCAGACCCTCCTGCTGCTCGGCCAAGCTGTCGAGTTGCTGACTGGTCTCGGCGACCCGTTCTATGCCCTGGTAGTTGAGATCCGAGATATCGGAGATACGGTTGAGGTTGGTGGCGATGTCGGCGCTGGTGGCCTGCTGCTGCTCGGCGGCGGAGGCTATCTGGCTCGACATGTCGCTGATGAGTACCACTATGCCCTGCACCTCTTCCATGGCGTTGTTGGCCTGGGAGCTCTGATCCATGCAGCTGTCCATCTCGCGGGAGCACTCCTGCATCACGTTGACCGCCCGGGCGACCCCCTGCTGCAGGTTCTCGATCATGGTCTGGATTTCGCTGGTGGACTGGGCGGTTCGACCGGCCAGGTTGCGCACCTCGTCGGCCACCACCGCAAAACCGCGCCCCTGCTCGCCGGCACGGGCCGCCTCGATGGCGGCGTTCAGCGCCAGCAGGTTGGTCTGCTCGGCGATGCCGCGGATGACGTCGAGGATGTTGCCAATCTGGCCGCTCATGGCACTCACGTCACCGATCACCTTGCCGGTCTGCTGCAGCTTGCCCGCCAACTGGTGGGTGGTGGTGATGTTGCCTGCCATCACCTTGCGGCCCATCTGTGAGGCCTTCTCCACGTCCTGTACCCGCTCCAGGGTCTGGTTGGCGGCCTGGGCCACTTCCCGCACCGAGGCCTCCATCTGGGTCATGGCGGCGGCGACCGAGGCGGTCTCCTGGCGCTGTTTCTCCAGATCCGCCCGCACCGCTTCGGTGGTGTGGCGGTTGTCGTGGGCGGCGCTGTTGAGCTGGGTCGAGGCCTGGGAGAGTTGTCTGAGCACGTCTCCCATCTGCTGGATCAGCAGGTTGATCTGGCTGCCGAGCTGGCCGAATTCGTTCTGGCTCTTGAAGCCGACCCGCTGGGTCATGTCACCCTGGGTCACCTCGGTCAGTACCCGCAGCAGTTCCTTGAGGGGGCGGCGGATGGCTTTGCCCAGGGTAAAGGCCACCAGGATGGCGACGAAGATGGCGATGGCGATGCTGATCCCCTGGGTCAGGGTGCTCTGGGTCTGCACCCGATCAGAGGCGCGGATGCTGGCGTTCATCAACTGCTGGCTCTGGGTTGTGATCCCCTCCAGCTTGTTCTGGATGCTGACGATGAGCTGGCTCGCTTGCTTGCTCTGCTCGCGCATAGTCTGCTGCTGCTTCATCAGCGCCAGGTACTGGGCGAGCACCCCTTCATTGGCCGTGGTGTCGCGCACGAAGCCATGGACGTAGTGGCCCATGTTGTTGTCAAAGTCCTTGAGCTCCCCCTGGAGATCTTTGATGGTGCTGTTGAAGCCCTCGATCTGCATCTTGTTGCGCTTGAGCGCCGCTTCTATGGGGGCGGGGATGCTCTGGTTGAGGGCATCCATGGTGGAGAGCTCGATGGCGGAGAGCTTGGTGGTCAGGGTCTCGGAGAGCATCTTGATGAAGCTGTCGTCGACGGTCACCATCATGTCGCCGAGGTTCTTCTTGAACTGGGGCAGGCTGACCTGGAACTGGCCCTTGGCCTGGTTGACCTTGTGCAGCCGGGTGAGCAGGGCCTCGTGCTCGGTGGGCAGGGTCTGGGTCAGTTGCAGGTAGTCAGTCACCAGCTTGCCGAGGGCTGTCATCTCCCCCTGCAATTCGGGGTGCGCCGCCACCTGCTGCCTGAGGGTCGTCAGCATCTTGTCGACCTGACCCTTGGCCTGCTGCAGCTCGGCCACTTCCGCCGGCAGTTGCTTGGGATCCTGCTCGGTCAGCACGTCGGTGAGCCACTTGTTGGCGCTGAGCAGGCTTATCTGGGTCTGGCTGCTGGCGATCACCAGCGGCATGGACTCTTGTGTTACCTGATCCAGGGCATCGTTGAGTTCGCTCTGGCCGCGAAAGGTCAGTACCGCACTGGCGACCATGACGGCGACCAGGATGGCAAAGCCCAGATAGACTCTCTGTAAGATCGAGAGGTCTGACATTGTTTGTTTCATTATTGTCCCGCTGTCTATGCAAAAGTCCCTTGTCTGAGTACCCCGTCCCTTTGGTACCCTGCATGCCCAGACGGGGATGCCACTGAGGTACTCGGGACGTCATCCTCACTATCGGTATTCTTCACAATAACTGAAGGGATTGGGACAACGGCTGTGTCAAATGTCGGCTTGTGTCACACTTGGCGGGCTGTGGCGACATTTTTGGGAGTCGCTTGAGTTTTGCATTGAATTTTCTTTTTCATATAAAGGAGTTACCCATGGCGCAAGAAACCATTTTCAGCAAAATCATCCGCAAGGAGATCCCCGCCGACATCTTTTATCAAGACGATCTGGTGACCGCGTTTCGGGACATCCAACCCAAGGCGAAGACCCACATCCTGATCGTGCCCAACGTGCTCATCCCCACCGTCAACGACGTGGAAGCGGATCACGAGCTGGCGCTCGGCCGCATGTTCACCGTGGCCCGCAAGCTGGCGGCCGAGGCCGGGATCGCCGAGGACGGCTACCGCCTCATCATGAACTGCAACCGCCACGGCGGGCAGGAGGTCTACCACATCCACCTGCACCTGGTGGGTGGCCAGCCGCTGGGACCCCTGCTCAGCCTGTGATGCGTCCCGCCTCATTGACCGGCCTGCTGTTGGCCGGTCTGCTGCTGGGGGGCTGCGCCTCCCGCTGGCAAGACCTCTTCGTCTCCTATTCCGATCAGATGGTCCCCTTGCGCAACCAGCTGCTGCTGGGTCATGCCGCCGAGGCGCTGCCGAAGGTGCATGAGTCGGCTCCGGGGGACGACACCTATGTGCTGGACCAGCTGGAGAGAGGGCGCATCGCCTGGCTGGCGAGTCAGGACGGGGCCAGCAAGCAGGGCTTTGCCGCCGCCGACAGCCGCCTCGTCTGGGAAGACAATCAGGCCCAGTACCGCCTGAGCCGGGGTCTGGCCCAGGCGGGCAGCCTGCTCACCAACGATCAGACCATGGCCTACCGGGCGCCGGACTACGAGCGCACCATGCTGCACCACTATCTGGCGCTGAACTACCTGCAACGGGGGCATGCCGAAGGGGCCCTGGTGGAGGTGCGCCGCGCCAACCAGGTGCAGGAGCGGGCGCTCAAGGCGCGGGCCGGCGAAGTGCGCAAGGCCAAGGAAGAGAGCGAAGAGGCCGAGGCAGATGGGAATATGCGCCAGCTGATGTCGCGCGGGGCACCCGAACTCGATCGCCTGATAGGTCAGGTGAAGAACGGTTTCCAGAATGCCTATACCTTCTATTTCTCCGGCGTGCTCTATGAGGCGGCCGGGGATCTCAACGACGCCTGGGTCGACTATCAGCGCGGCTACCAGATAGCGCCGGACAACCGGAGCCTGCAGGATGCCTTGCTGCGCCTGGCGTGGCTTCGCGGCTCCGCGGACGAGCTCAGGGAGACAGAGAAAAAGGTGGGCCGCAAGGCGCCGCCGCTGGTCAAGGATCAGGGCCAGCTGGTGGTGCTGTTTGAAGATGGCCTGATCCCGGCGCGGCGGGAGATCTTCCTGCCGTTGCCGATCTCCACCTCCAGCGGCGATTTTCGTACCTTTACCGTGGCGGTACCCTATTACGACAACAGGGCCAGCGACACTGGCCCGCTGACGGTGTCGGCGGGCAAACAGGCCGGGCGGACCAGCTCGCTGGTGCGACTCGAGGCGCTGGCGGCCAAGGATCTGCAGGAGCGGCTGCCCGGCATGCTGACCCGGCAGGCGCTGCGGCTGGTGGCCAAGGAGCAGGTGCGACGCACCGCCGCCAAGGAGGGGGGCGATGTGGGCAACATCCTGGTGGGCATCTTCAATACCCTCTCGGAGCGGGCCGATACCCGCAGCTGGCTGACCCTGCCCGCCGAGGCATCGAGCTGGCAGGGAATGCTGCCGGCCGGGGAGGTGCAACTCCAGCTGGGGGCGGGCAGCGCCATGCGTACACTGCCGCTTACCGTGCACGGCGGGCGCACCACGCTAGTGTGGGTGCAGCGCCTTGGCAACCGCCTGACTACCCGGGTGATGCCCCTATGAGTGCCCGTTCGGGCGAGATCACACACTGACCGGTTCGGCCCCCTGGCCACCGGCAAGGAGCACAAGATGAAAGCACATGGCTTGGCCCTCGGGCTGGTACTGCTGCTGGCGGGCTGCGCCACCAATACCTCCGGCGTGGCGCTCTATGGCGCGGCCGGGGCGGCGGCGGTGCAGGAGCAGCATCAAGATGTCAACGTCACTCTGACCGAGCTCAGCCGCCGCGAGCAAAACGGCCTGCTGCAGGTCAACGTGGCCGCCGCCAGCACCCAGCGCGGCGACAACCGGCTGCAATACCTGTTCTATTGGTATGATGACGCCGGGCAGGAGGTGGCCAGCGATGGCCGCGGCTGGACCCCGCTCAAGCTGCACGGCTACCAGACCCGCACCCTGTCCGCTCTGGCGCCGAGCCCGGCAGCCCGGGGCTACCGGATTTACGTACGCGAAGTGATTGAGGAATCGAACTGATGAGAATGAACCATGCCCTACTGATATTGACCGGCGCCCTGCTGCTTGGCGGCTGTTCCAGCACCACCGTCAGCTATGGCGACGCGACCGAGACCGAGACGGTGACAGTGGATTACGGCTCCTCCGACTTGCAGGCCATCGCCGACAAGATGGCGGACTCCATGCTGGCCTCACCGGCGACCTCCGAGATCACCGCCGGCGGTCGTCCCGTGATGTTCATGGACTCCATCCGCAACAAGACCTCGGAGCACATCGACACCGAGGCCATCACAGACACCTTGCGCACCAAGCTGCTGAGCTCCGGCAAGTTCCGCTTCGTCGACATGAGCAAGGTGAGCGCGGTCAAGCAGCAACTCGAGCACCAGCAGGGCAGCGGCATGGTGGATCCCGCCACCATGGTGCGCCTTGGCAAGCAGACCGGCGCCCGCTACATGGTCTATGGCAACCTCGCCAGCATCGTCAAGGACAACGGCAAGGTGAAGGACGTCTACTACCAGATGACCATGAACCTGATGGATCTGGAGAATGGCGAACTGCTGTGGGCCGATCAGAAAGAGATCCGCAAGCAGGCGAAGACCTCCACCTTTGGCTGGTGAGGCGACCCGGCAGCAGGGGGACCTGGCGGAGCTGACCCTGCTGGCCAGCCTGCCGGCCCCCTGGAACCGGGGGCGCCTTGAGCCACTGGCGAGCGGCCTGACCAACGGCAACTACCGGCTGCACCTGCCCTCGGGGCAACGCGCCTTCCTGCGGCGCGGGCACCCGGATCCGGTGCGTCTCGGTATCGACAGGGCCACCGAGTGGCAGCTCTATCAGGGGGCCGTGGGGGAGGGGCTGGCCTTGCCCTGTCATCACAGTGAACCCGCCACCGGCCTGATGCTGCTGGCGTGGTGCGACGAGCCGAACTGGGCCGCCGCGCCGCCGCCCCTGGCGGCGCAACCCCCCTTGCTGGCCGCAGTGCTGAGGCGCTTACACCGGCTGCCACTGCCCGCCGTGGTGATGGCGGTGCGAGCCCACAGCGCCGGCTATCGCGACCGCCTGGCCCGGGTGCCCGCCTGGTTGCCGGCGCTGGAGCGGGCCCTGCTCGCGAGCCGGGAGCCGGACGACTGCTGGCTCCCTTGCCATCATGATCTCAATCCGGCTAACTTGTTGGGCCACAGACCCTGGGTCATCGACTGGGAGTATGGCGCCGCCGGCCACCCGGGCTTCGAGCTGGCCAGCATCCAGCGCACCCATGGCTGGAGTGATGAGCTGCGGTGTCAGTTGGAGAGCTGCTATCTTGAAGGCAGGGAGGGTGCTCATAAGCTGCTCAATACCAAAGGATTCCAGGCCGAAGCCTTCCTGCCCTGGGTCGATTACATCGGCCTGTTGTGGGCGCTGTTGATGGCGGAGCAGCAACCCGGGCCCGACTATCAGGCCCTCATCGACATGAACCGCCAGCGCCTGGAGTGACATCGGGCAGAGGCCATGGCGCGACGCTTATTTTCTACGAATTGGAGGCATGCATGGTGACCAGATTCTCATGGCATCAACCCCGCAGCTGGAGCCTGCTGCTGCTCTGCCTGCTGCTGACCGGCTGCGCGACCCGGGTGATCTACTACTGGCTCGACTCGGCCATCGTCTGGCAACTGGACGACTACTTCTCGCTGGACCGCAGTCAGAAGACGCTGCTGGACAGGGAGGTCAAGGGGCTGATGGCCTGGCATCGCCAACACGAGCTGCCCATCTATGCCCGGGATCTCGATGCCCTGGCCAAGGCGGTGGCCAGCCCCATGACCCCGGCCCAGGTCACCCTGCATCTGGACCGCACCCAGGCCAGCCTGACCCGCACCCTGGAGAACGCCATTCCCCGCACCGTGCGCCTCGCCAGCACCCTGACCGATGCCCAGGTGGCGCGCTTCATGACCGATAGAGTGAAACGCCAGCAGGAGCGCCAGCATGACTTCGCCACCGAGTCCAAGACGCAGATGCTCAAGGAGTTTCGGGAGAAGATGAACGAGCGGCTGGTGTTCTGGATTGGCAAGGTGAAGCCAGCCCAGGAGCCGCTCATTGCCCAATGGGCCGAGTGGCAATACGAGATGATGCCCCCCTGGCTGGAGTTCCAGGAGGCCTGGACCAAGGAGCTGGCGCGGCTGATGAAGCAGCGCCAGGATCCGGACTTCGGCAAGGAGCTGACCCGCCTGCTGCAACAGGGGGATGGACTCATGGATGGCCGCTTCACCGGCTACACTGACCAGTCCCGCCAGCGCACCATCCAGTGGCTCAGCGACCTCAGCCAGTCGATGGATCTCTCCCAGCGCGCCCACCTCTACACCCTGCTCAAGGACTATGCCGAGGACTTCGAGGCCATGATCCGCAGCCGCTGATTGACAGGATCCGCGCCGCAAGGGCGGCAGGCGTCATGGCCTGCCGCCCTTGTCCTTGTAGGGGGGCTATGGTAGTTTGCCCTTTCTATTATTCGGGAATTAACTTTTTGAGCCTGCTGGACAAAGTGAAACTGGCGGCGATGACCCTGCTCATCGCGCTCACTCTGCTGCTCTCTACCGTCTCGGTGGAGGGGCTCAAGGCACCCGCTTCCCAGCACGCCGCCCAGCTGATGGGGGAGGCCGCGGACTCCACCGACGGCGCCCGGATCCAGCACGGCGCCAGCGACAGCGATGACGGTGTCGTCAAGTTCATCGGTTCCCACCAGAATCACCTGCTGCGCCTCGAGCACTCCCTGAGCCGGGATCATCAGCCTGGCCGCGTGGTCTACGAGCTCGTCATGAGCTGGGCCCAGCAGGGGATCCTGCTGCTGCTGTGCGGCCTGCTGCTCTACGCCGCCCTCTGCTACCCGAGGACGAGCTTTCGCGATCACTTCGCCAGCATCCACCGGCACCGCCTGCAGCGTCGTCACCTGCAATACCGCTTCTCCCAGAGCTTCCTCGCCTGACCCCGATGGGGTCAGTCTGCCTGCTGTTGCCTCATCTTCTCTCTGTTGCTGTTCATTT